>CAZNYB010000012.1:0-35281 GCA_964577155.1 uncultured Thermomicrobiales bacterium
CTATCGGTCATCATGGAAGTCGGCCTGGAACAATCACACCGGCACACAGCAGCCCTCACCGACTACCTCGCAACAGAACTTTCACAACTTGGCTACAACATCATTTCCGACCGGTCACCAGAGCACAAGTCACAAATTATCGTCTTCAGTAGCCCAGATCCGGAAGAGAACGAGCCAATTGTCAGCATGTTGCGTTCACAGCATATTGCAGTTTCATATCGAGGTGGCAACGTCCGGGTATCTCCGTACTTCTACAATACCTATGACGAGATCGAAACATTGCTCGAGTATTTGCCACTGGCGCAGGGATAGGCAAGGAGATCGATCAGATGGCAATTCAATCTGTTGATATGGAGCAGATCCGCGCTGAGTTTCCGCTAACAAAGGAATGGGCTTACCTCAACCACGCCGGAACGGGGCCATTTCCCTTGAGAACCTCAAAGGCAGTTGCTGCCGCTGGTGAGAGCTGGACGAATCCAGAACATTTTGACTACCAGAGCCGGGACATGAAGCTTGCTGAAGTTCGCCAGTGGTTGGGCAGTCTCGCCGGAACAACCGCTGACCGGGTGGTCTTCACCTCGTCACTCGCCGAAAGCATGAACCTGATGGCGCACAGCGTGGAATGGAAGCCGGGCGACAACGTCCTGCTGGAAACCGGCGAATTCCCGTCGGTGGTCTATCCATACCGGAACCTCGAACGACGAAACGGCATCCAGATCAAATGGGTGGAACGTGACGAAGAAGGGCACGCGCGACTCAGTGACTTTGAAGCTGCCATGGATGACCGGACACGCGCGGTCGCGATCTCCCACATCGAGTATATGGACGGCTATCGCAACGACCTTCAGGCGCTCGGTAACCTCTGCCGGAGCCGCGGTGTCGAGCTATTCGTTGATGTGACGCAGTCGTATGGCGCTCAGCCAATTGATCTCGACACCACCGGCGTCACTGCCATCGGGGCTCACGGATACAAGTGGTTGCTCTGCAACTTCGAAACCGGGTATCTCGTGCTTGGCGAAGGTGCGCTGGAACGGATGAGCCCGATTTTCGCCGGGCGGGAATCGGTCACCAGCGAAGTAGAAGATGCTTCATTCACCCTCAACTGGAAATCCAGCGCGGAACGTTTTCAGCTTAGCAACTTGAGCACACTCAGAATCGAGATCATGCATGCATCATTGTCGATGCTCATGGAGGTAGGTCTGGAACAGTCCGGCAAGATCACCGCCAACCTCACTGACTATCTCGTAGATGAACTGAACGGTCTTGGCTATGAGGTGCTGTCTGACCGGTCTCCTGAGCGGCGTTCACAAATCGTCGTCTTCACGAGCACGCACGCGGAAGAGAACGCTGAAATCGTTGATTCGTTGAGATCGCACAAAGTCGCCGTCTCGTTGCGAGGTGGAAATGTTCGTGTTTCGCCATATTTCTACAACACAACCAGAGACATTGATCGACTGCTTGAAATCCTGCCGCCCCGCTAACGATTTTCCGCAAGCGCCAGCTAGATTCGACGAACCGATCTGCTAGTAACACGCGATGTAGTGGCGTTGAGCAGAAGCGGTACAGGTGTTGAATGGGTTGTCACGGTGAGGCTTGTAACCAGTTTCTCACCGTGCCATCCACCAGGAACGCATCTGCGGTGCATGCTTTTTCGGCTGAGTCGGTCCTTGAGAACATCTGAAATTTCCTCTGCCAGCACTGCTACAGGCAACCAACCAGTCACTCATTGGTCACTTTGGCTAAGATAACGCTCTAGTCGAATTTTGAACGCGTTAGAATCAGGCACGATTTGACAGCCAGACAGGTTCAACACCAAACCGAAGAGAAGATCAACTCAGCGCCACCCTTCAATCGGCGCGGGACGGTGATCGTGACCGCTGGTCATTTTACGAACGACCTGTACGTGTCTTTTCTCGGTCCGTTGATCCCGGCGATTCAGACAAAACTCGGTATCTCACTTTTTATCGCCAGCCTCATGGTTCCAGCGCATCAGTTTCCCAGTCTGTTCCAGCCATTTATCGGCGCATGGGCTGACCGAAAATCGAAACGCTGGTTTGTCATCCTGGCGCCGGCGGTAGCTGCTATCGGGACCTCCTCCGTTGGCCTCGCGCCGAATGTCGCGATCGTGCTGCTCCTGCTGATGACATCAGGCCTGGCATCAGCAGCCTTTCACGCCCCGGCCGTTGCGCTGATCGGAGAATACGGCGGTTCGAAAACCGGGCAGGCAATGTCCATTTTCATGGCTGGAGGCGAAGCGGCCAGAACGCTTGGTCCGCTCCTCATTACGGCGGCAATCGCCATATTCACCCTCGAAGGCTCATGGGTGGTCGTCTTCTTCGGACTCGCCGCAGCACTCATTCTCTATCTGACCGTCGACACGAAGGCAAGCGATGAAGCAACCGCGGACCGTGAGCACATCAACGTTCGTCCGATATTGAGAGTTCGTTGGAAAATGGTTGCCGGGTTGTTCGGTTTCGTCACTATCGCCAACTTCTTCGTCGCTCCGTTCTCATTCTTTCTGTTTACCTACCTGATCGACCAGAACGAATCATCCTGGTACGCCGGGTTGTCGCTGGCCGTCTTCTTCGCGTCAGGTGGTATCGGCGGACTGATCGGTGGCTCGCTGTCAGATTCTCACGGTCGGCGAGCTGTCTTTCTGATATCGGTCCTTTGCTCCCTGCCGATCGTCTATCTGTATCTGGCGGTCGAGCAAGGCGGGTTGCTCGGATTGATAATCCTCGCCGTGGCAGGCATGATAGGTCTGTCGAACCGACCGGTCGGCTTAGCTCTTGCCCAGGATATTTTGCCGGAAGCACGCGGGCAGATGGCCGGTCTCATGCTGGCAACCGGGTTTGTGACGACCAGCCTGATCGCGCTCTCGTTTGGCGCGCTGGCAGACAGCATCGGCATTCAGGAGGCTTTCTGGCTCATGCCCGTATTTTCGTTGCTTGCCGTGCCATGCATCTGGCTGCTGCCGAGGCGCGGACAACGCCTGCCTCAGCCTGAAGCGCGTTCTGACTAGTGAAGAAGCAGTTCGATCGTTCCGTACTCAAACATCTAGCCAGGCTTCGCTCAATTCGCTGGGTTCACATTATGTCTTGTTCCCGTTGGAGCACGTCAGTTGGGTAATTCAACGACTACAACCGGCAGACCAACCGGGCATATGAATTCAGGGTTGCGCATCTGTTATGCGGGAACGTACGAGAGACATTATCCGCGCAACCGCCTCATGATTGAAGCGTTTCGTGAAGCTGGCGCGAAGGTCGAAGAAGCAAACGTGCCCGTTTTCGAGCGGGTTGCCGATAAGTCCAGAATGGGCCGACCACAGTTGCTGGGTTTGATCGTTCGGTTGTTTTTCGCATACCTGAGACTGATTCCCGAAACCGTTGTCAGAATGGTGCGATGTGACGTGCTGGCTATTGGATACATCGGTCAGCTCGACATGCTCTGTCTCGGTTCGCTTACCCGGATAATGCGGAAGCCGGTCATCTTCAACCCTCTGGTGACACTAACCGGAACACTTGTGGAAGACCGTCACTTGATCGCCGCTGGAAGCCACCTTGCCAGACTCATTCGATTGCTTGACATCCTCTCGCTCCGACTGGCGACTTGTATCATCAGCGATACTTTCCCGAACGCGATACATCTCCACAATCAGTTCAATGTGCCTATGGAAAAGATTGTGATCGTGCCAGTCGGTGCTGATGAATCGATTTTTTTTCCCGAACCGCCTGACGACGCAATCGAGGAATTGAACATCCTGTTCTACGGCAAATTCATACCGCTTCACGGGATCGAAACGATTGTAAAGGCTGCTGCTCTGCTCCAGGAGCAAGACCATTCTGTCAGGTTCGAGTTAGTTGGCGTGGGTCAGCAACGCAATACAGCCGAGGATCTGGCGGCGGAGCTTGAGGTGCGACACATTGTCTGGACGGATTGGATACCCTTCAACGAGCTTGGCGAACGAATCCGGCAGGCAGACGTTGTTCTTGGCATATTTAGCGGTGGACCAAAAGCCAGCCGGGTTGTTCCAAACAAGGTATACCAGGCGATGGCTTGCGGGGCGCCAGTCATTACCCGGTCCAGCCCGGCGATGGATTGGTTGCTCGGAGAGGAATTCGCGGATGCAGTTTTGCAGGTGCCTCCTGACAGCCCGGAGGAGCTGGCCAGGGCAATTCTCCAGCTGAATGACAGACAGTCGAGAAGTCAGCTCGGCATGAAAGGCTACCGCGCGTGGCAAATGAAAGCATCAATGCCAGTGCAGGCGAAGAGGTTGACGCCGTTGCTATTGAGACTCCGCCAGGAAGGTTCGCCCGGCTCTCAAAATACCTGATGCCAATCGCCGTCACCATCGGCATCATTGGTGCGATTGCGGCGTTGTTCCTTACCGGCCTCGCCCAGGATGCCTGGGAAGTACTGATTGATGCGAAAATCCCGCCGTTGATTTTGGTACTACTTCTCGGGGTCACACTTCCGATCGTTCACGCGCTACGCTGGCGTATCGTCATCCGTGCGCTTGATGAAGACGTTTCGCCTATTCAGGCTGCTGATATCACGGTGAGTTCTGCGTTGCTCAACTACTCGAGCCCTGGATTTGTCGGCGCGTCCGCCAAGGCCGTACTCGCGAAAAAGAGCAGCAACGTAGCCTACCAGCATGCTGCGGTTTCCATTGGATTTGAACACAGCCTCGATCTTCTTATTCTTGTCATCGGATCACTCGTCGCGGTCCTGCTGCTGGGTCCCGCGACATTTTTTGTGAACTTCTCCCTGGATGGAAAGATCGGTGCAATTGTCATTGGGGTTGCTTTAACTGCATTGATCATCGCTATTGCGGTGTTCGTCATTCTCAAGACACGGCTGCGACAAACGGTCGGCCGGCTGTTGAGGTCCATCGAGCAAATTGGAAGAAAAGCGGAATGGCCCAAGGTGATCACGCTCACCATTCTCTACTGGTTGATCCAAGTTGCCATCGTCGCCTTGCTCTTCTGGGCGCTCAGCATTCCGGTTGGCCTGGGAGACATTCTTGCCGTCGCGACAATTCCCGTGCTTGCTGGGATGCTGGTTCCGATTCCCGGGGGACTAGGCATCCGGGAAGCGGTTACCGTCGCGCTGACCGCCGCCACGGTCGCGTCTGCCGCCGATTTGCTAAGTCTCGCCATCCTGCAGCGGGTGCTGCTAATGGCAGCGTTGCCGCTGGCGCTCGTCGCCATCCGAGGCGCAAGGTTGATTGTCAATCGCACTAGATTCGCGAACGCTTCGAATGGTGAATGACGGATGATCCGTCAGGCGTTTGACGATCCGGCGACCCGCCGGTTGGTCGCGGTGTGGTGTGCAGCTATTTTTCTGCGTTTGCTGATCATGCCGTTCACCCTGCACATGGATGCCTATCAGATCTATTCGCGTGCCGCGGAAGCAGCCTACGGAAATGACTGGTTTAGCTGGAATTCGCAGCTTGTCATCCAACTAGCCCACAATGTCTGGTTACTGGTCAGCCGTCCATTGCTGCCTGGCGCAGAAGGCATCTGGTCGGAAACATCCTCAATCGCCGGTGTTGGCGCGAGTCCCGAGGAATACCACCAGTTTCTCGAGTACGGTCATATTTACCGCGCCATTTTCCTCATGAAGCTGCCCTATTTTCTTGCCGATCTGGCCTGTGCCTACGTGTTGGTCAGGCTCGTGCCAGAGGATCGCAGGATTGCCGTGAGTGTTTTCTGGCTGTTCAACCCACTGGTCATCTATTCGACGGTTGTCTACGGCCGTCATGATGTCATCGCGATCCTGCTTGTATTGCTCAGCTATGCCGCAGCCAGGAAGGCTACCGATGGCAGGAGACTCGTCGGATTGGTGTTGCTCGGTCTGGCTACGCTAGCGCGCTTCTTCCCGATTGTGTTGATTGCGCCGTTTCTCCTGGCATTCAAGCGCAACGATAGGCAATTGATCTGGGCAGCCGGAATTCTCACCGGTATGTTCGTTTTGCTGGAAGCCGTCGGTATCGCTGCCACCGGAAATAGCCCGACGCTCGAAATTCTAGCGACCCATATCCATTTTCAGTACACGTTGGACGCGAATCTCTACTTGAGATTCGACGACTGGATTTTTCTGTTCCCGCTCGTTTATCTGGTGGCATTGCTCTGGTTGGCAGAGCGAGGTCTGGAGCCGGAAGAATATCCTACCGTTGCGGCGTCCGCTTTCCTGGTCTACTTCGCGCTTGCTTTCTTTCACCCGCATTACGCGATTTGGCTCGTGCCGTTCCTGGCACTGACAATAAACGCGTCAAGACGAATGATCGTCTACCATCTGATACAAATCCTATGCATCGCGGTTTACACCCTTCAGTGGGGATCCTGGACGACCTGGGAGCTACTCCGACCGGTAATCGGAGATCGAGTGGCAGAGCTACCAGACCCGTATGATGCAATTACTGCTCAGATTGAACCTCGATATATATTTGGACTGTTCCGAACTACGTTGACCGCCGTCTCACTCTGGATGGCCTGGAAACTGATTGACCCACTGCGAAACAGGAACCTGGCCAATGAGTAGCTGCATTACCTTGGCAACACTCATTGGAATTGCAGTCATCTCGCTTAGTATCTCCGGTTGCTCGACGGAGATTGCCGGAATGAAAGCGCCTGTCCAGCACGACTACGACGTGGTCGACTGGCTACCCTTGACCGGAACCGTTCGGCAGCCGTTCATTGTCACATCAGGTTACACTGCAGCAGTCCAAAACGATCCCGACACGGCCCCGCAAGATCTGATCGAGCAGCTGAAAACGCTACCAGCGGCTGCGACCAGCGGCCGGCTATCGGAGTTGCGTCTCGGCGTTCGTCCGCTAGACGGAGAAGGTCGGGAAACTTCTCTTGATGGTACGCTGTCAATATACTCCACCTCAGATCTGAAAGATCTCCTGGAAGGCGAAGAGTTGAACTATGGGGAGCGTGAGAACCATCTCACGCTCGTCTATCAGGCGAACCTTGTCGACCTTCCTCGTGACGGTGATCAACTCGTAATCAGAGAACTACCTGATTTACCACCAGGGTCACTCGGCGTCGTTGAATTGGTCCCTGAGGGTGAAGCACCGGCCTGGGAGTTTGGACTCAGTCGCTGGCGAGCACCATACGGAGGTTGGAAAGCGGATTCGGACGAGGAACTTTCAGGCGCGATGCTGTTTGAAACAATTTATGATCAGCCGGTCGACAGTTCAGGGATAGTTGCCAGTGGGGTCAGCACGATCCAGGGCGGCTTGAACCGCGACGCCGGGTTTCTAGTCGCCTGGTTCTTTCTCCTGCTAACGGTCGGGATAGCCGGACTTGCTTTTGTGTCGCTGCCTTCAAGAAGACGATCGGCAGGCTAACAAGTGGTTGTGGAACGTTCGCAGCGACCCTGTCTGCTGTGTGGCACGAAATTCAATGGCCGTACTTTTCTCTGCCGCTCTTGCTCGGACCGGTATCGAGGACAGCCTATCCCGCTGGTCGTTCGGCAGCAGTTCTATCAGGAACTGGACCGCACCTACCCCGACCGTTCAAACACCTATGGGGAATACAACGAACCATCCGGTCTGCTGCGCGCCATCGCCAGGGTGCAACGTAGTGCGCGAATACTTGAACTCGGCGCAGGTGGTGGTTTTCTTGCCGAGGACATTCTCGATCTCGGATTTGAAGATGTCGTACTCTCTGATTTCAGTTCGACCGCGCTTGAGGAGTTACACGCGCGATTCCCGGACCTGACCGTCGTCGGAGCAGATGCTTCCCGGCTGCCGTTCAAGGATCGGACGTTCGAGGTCGTCATCACCTCGGATGTCATCGAGCATCTTCCCGACCTGGTCCAACACGTTCAGGAAGTTGCGAGAGTGCTGGTGACCGGCGGGTTGTACCTGCTCAAAACACCGAACCGGCTTCTTGCGGAATCGTTTTACCGGCTTCGCGGCTTGCATGACTACTATTTCTGGCATCCATCGATGTTGTCGCCAGGTGAGCTGAGAACGCTGTTTGAGGCGAACAGATTCGAGGTCAGGTTCCTCCGGCCAGCACACCTGACTGCCGCCCAGCTCACGAAGCTTCAACTACCTGCCAACCTGGAAAGCCTGTTTGCGCGTTTGCCAGTGAATGTCCTGCCGGTCGGGCTACAACCTCACCTCGAAGTGATCGCCAGGAAACGCGGTTAGCGTCCCATGCTGATGTACTTGAATGATTCCGCATATTTGATGTCACGCGATCCCGGGTAATTATTCTGCCTGGCTAGCGCGGCGGTGTCTCTCGCCCAGTTGGTAACCCCCTCCAGCGGGTCCCAATCACCTAGCTGGCTCTTGTGTTCACGCAGCGCCGCCGCCTTGAGCTCCAGAAAGTCGGTCACGTCAATAAAATGATCAACCCTGTCCGACGAGGCTGTCACATACACCTCAGTCACCTTGTGCGGCTCCAGTCCCTCCTCCAGAAGTTCAGGAAAGGTCAACCGATCTCGGGCTGACGGGTAGATCGCTGCCAGGGTCGCTTCACCCATCGCGATGTGGTCCGGGTGCTGAATGTAGCTGCTGTAGTATCGCGCTGCGGGATCCTGGCAGACAACTGCATCGGGCTTATATTGACGGATTGCTCTGGTGATTTTCTTGCGGGTTTCAAGATCGGCTACGACTTCGGCATCCTTCATCCGTAAGAAAACCACCTCGTTGACGCCGAGCACCTTTGCGGCTGCCTGTTGTTCTTCCTCCCTGAGTTGCATGAGTTTTTCACTATCCAGCTCGGGATCATCGCTACCTTTATCGCCGCTGGTGCCGAGAACGAACACTACATCCTGTCCTTCATCGGTCCATTTTGCAATCGTCCCGGCACAGCTGAACTCGATATCATCCGGGTGGGCCATGACCACCAAAACTTTTCTTGGCAGATCATCTGATTTGTTCTCGTTCATACTCATCCTTTCAATGGTTCGACTACCACCTTTTGGCAGTTCATTTCATGAAAAGAGATCCGCAGTTGATGATGCATCACGTCACTGCGAATCTCTCGTCTACCGTAACAAGCGACCGGGAGCATTGATTCCCGCTACGGGGTGATTCGGTTTATCGTACGCGGAAACAGCGTTGTCTCCCGAACATTTTGAACCCCTGCCAGACGTGCTACCCACCGCTCCAGCCCGATTGCGAATCCTCCGTGACTGGGCATCCCAAATTTGAAGGCTTCGAGGTAGCCCGCGATTGGTTCGGGATCAATACCAGATCGATCGCAGGCATCGAGGTAGTCAACGTATCTGTGCAACCGTTGTCCACCGGTTACCAGTTCGAGACCCCTGAACAGGAGGTCAAAGCTGTTCGAATAAACCGGTCTGTCTGGATCTGGATGCGTATAGAATGGGCGTTTGGCCATCGGGTAGCCGGTGACGTACAGAAAGTCTGATCCGTAGTTTTCCTGCGCCCAGACGCCCAACCAGCGCTCATCGGCTGGTGAAAGATCTGTCTCACCGGTTCGATCTTCCCCGGTTTCACGGGAAATCCGTTCCATAGCATCGACAAAATGAATGTCGGGGATCGTAGCTGGCACATCCGGCGCGGCAAGCTCTAGCAAATCGAGTTCGGCTACGGCACGACAACGAAGCGCGTTCGACATGCCGGCAATGACATCGCGCAGGACAGCCATCACGGTAAAGTGATCTTCGATAAACCCCATACAGGCATCGAGGGAGATGTACTCATTGAGATGTCTGGCTGTATCGTGCGGTTCAGCCCTGAAGACCGGTCCAACCTCGTACACTCGCTCGAAGACGCCAACCATGATCTGCTTGTAAAACTGAGGACTCTGCGCCAGATAGGCTGGTTGTCCAAAGTAATCAAGTTCAAAAACATTCGCGCCGCTTTCAGTCGCCGCGGCGACGATTTTTGGCGTATGGATCTCGGTGAACTGCATTGCATCCAGTGTCGTTCGAAATCCTGCCGTCAATGCTGCCGACAGAGCGTGGAGCGCTCGATGTCGTGGATGCCGGAGCGCGACCGGAGCATGATCGAGTATGGTCGGCAATCTGGCGTTGATCTCCGGTCTGTACAGATCAAACGGGAGCTGGTCTTCTACAGCTACCAGGACCTGGATCGAGGGATCATGGAGCTCAACGCCTCCCGGAGCGTTGGGTTCAGCAACAACCGTCCCTTCGACTTCCAGCACCGATTCATTGCCAAGTTGCGACAGCCGGTCGATCTCGTCTGGATCAACGAGAACAATCTGGGCAATACCTGACCTGTCCCGGATGATGAGAAAACTAACCTGGCTGAGCACTCGAAAGCGGTGTAACCAGCCTTTGAGGACAACACGGTTGCCAGCGTGGCTGGCGAGTTCGGAACTCCAGACTCTTTCTACAGTCTGCATTGTGACACCTCCACAAAACACAACGCCCCCTCGCTATGTGGACGAGGGAGGCGCTCGTGGTGCCACCACACTTTGCCGCCGGTTCTGCCAGCAGCCTCAACAACCAGATATCGGTGGTTAACCGGTGAAACCCGACCTCGTGCGAGAGACAGGTTTCCAACTCGGGAGTGTCTTCATCACCAAACGGATCTTCTTCATCTCAGCGATCGAAGAATCTCTGTATCATCCGGATAAGGTGACTACTTGTCTCCGTCAACGTTCTCGAACAGAGGATACTCGAATTAGCCGCAACTCAACAGCCCGGGACGATATCAATAGATCCAGGCAAAGAAGGCGACCACCAGAACTACACCGATGACCATCAGCAAGAATGAGACAATTATGCGCCGATAATATGGAGACGGTTCCACTATTGTTCCTCCTGGACTGTCAGGTCAATTTCACGTTGTTTGGTTGAGTATAGCCGGACCACTGCGTTTCTGAACACAATCAGTTACAAACGGCAGCATATAATTCGACGTAGCATTCGCCGCCTATCGACTGGAATTTATACGGTGCGCAACTTACTCGGCCGGTTACTCGACCGATCACCAAACCAACTCGATCGCATTGCTGCCTTTTGGGATGTCTCGATGTCAGGCAGGGACCGGTACGATGACGTTGCCACTCTCTACCGGGAAATGACCGATCTGTGGGCTGTTCGTGATGCCTGGGAAATGCTAACCACCAACGGTCAACGACTGATTCTGGCGTTGCATGAGCAGGATCCAGAAACAGTGTCGATGGCCTGGCTGAGCCTGCAGATCGGGATTGATGAGCCAACGACACGAGAAGAGTTAACTACCCTATACAACTACGGCATCGTTTCAATCGAAGCGACCGAAAGTACTGAATCCATCACCGGTGAAACACGTTTCTACGTTCCGCGAGAAATTGGGTTGGTCTTCAACCGCGTCTACAACGAACGGTTTGAATCGGCTGGCGAACATTCGTCACTTGAAGATCTCCTATCAACCTTGCCGTACCAGGAAATTGAAGATGCCGCCGCCAGCTGGGGGGCAAGGGTTACTCCCGGGATCCATGCCAGGGCTGAGCTTGTCGGCATTATCCTGAGGCAACTGGAACATCCAGACCGGATACAGCAACTGATTGCATCTCTCTCGACGCTGGCACGCCAGTTGTGGTCACAGCTCCGAGAAGCAGGCGGCAAAGCCTGGCTGGACGACCTGCTTTCTCCAGCTGATACCTCATATCACCGCCGTCGTCAGATTGCCGAAGAGCTATCAACACCCTTGCTACTCTGGCATGGTTGGGAACAGGCACAAGATACCTGGCGAAGATACCTGATGATCCCGGAAACCATTCTGCACCCTGTGGCGCCTGAACCTGTTCCCGTTCCGGATCTCCTCGTCGTCGAGTCCTCCAACGTCATCGAACCTGAGTGGCGCTTTCCCATTTCAGCCGCCTGGGATCTTCTCACTCTCCTGCGAGAGACGGTATCAAGCAAGCCACGTTGGAATCATCTGTTGGAAGCTGATCCACGGCTCCTGCGCCGATTTGAACACCAGCTCTGGCTTTCTTCTCCGGAAAGCGGCCAGATTCCTACCGGTTATCTACCGTTCCTCGTCCGGGTTGGGGCGCTGCTCGGCGTTCTCCGGGACGACGGCAATCAGGCAACTCCAGGTCCAGAAGCGAGCGGGTGGCGGCAAAGTTCATTCATGACTGCCGGACAACGGATGGTTGCTGCCTGGACTGCCGCGGAAAGCTGGATTGAAGGACGTGATCGTGTGGAACTCACCCTCTACGGAGCTTCCTGGCCTGCTTATCGCGCCATTCTATTGCGAAACCTTGGTAGCCTGGAGCCGGACACCTGGTACGACGAGGAACGGTTTATCTCCCGGCTCCTCGCGAAAGAGCCAGATCTGCTCCGGCAAGCGCAAGTCGGCGCTATTGCATCAAGCCAGATCCCGATGCAATTGGGCACAGCCAGACCAGCGCAGGATCGACGGGCTCAGGCAGGAGCTCTGGTCGTCGGGACAACTCTTGAAACGGCCTGCACCTGGCTCAACATCATCGAACGCAGCCACGATCACGAGGAGAGCAGACCGGTATTCAAACTCACACCATTCGGCGGCTGGGTTTTGTCGAGACGTGCTGAACCCCAACTGCCCCAGCTTGGTCCTGCGCCGCTGGCAGTAGGAGCGAACTTCCAGATCCTGCTTTACCGGCCAACACCGAGACGGGTCTGGGCGCTTTCATCATTTGCCGTGCTGAACAGCCTCGATCGCGTCTCTACCTATACGATCACCGCGACGACACTCATCCGTTCGCTGGCAGGCGGAGTCAATCTGTCGGATATTGTCGAATTTCTTGTCAAACAGAGCGGTAGCGAACTACCTCAAAATGTTGGCTACACGTTGGTCGAATGGGATCGTGGCTACCGTCGGGTCTGGCTTCGCAACTCCGTCCTGATATCTCCGGAGGAAGGCGAAGATGGCGCGAAAATAGTTGAGGTGTTACGCGACGCCGGTCTCGATCCCGAGATGCTGGCTGACGGACGTTTGTTGCTGGTCTACGATGAGCCTGGCGCGGGGGAGCGGTTGTTCACGGCGGCAAATCGAGCCTTGCGGGATCAGGGATTCGCTCCCCTTGCCGAACCAGAACCGCTTCGGAAATCCCCTAGAAGATAGTTCAAGATCATTTTGACTGTGGATAGCTTTATCTGTTTACTTTCACGAGCGCTCGTGCCCTGAGAAACGCATCGGTCGTTCTCGACCAATTTGCAGCCGGACAGTCCCATCGACTTCCGATCTCCGGTACCTCACCGCAGGCGCCGAACTGGACATGAGATCTAGCATGGCCCGGTTGGCGATGAGATGAGCCCGGGCGACTCGCTCCAAATGCTCTCCTGTCGCGGTTTCATCATTCACTTCGGTAACCCAGGACAACACCGTCGTTTCTGGAAAGCGACTGTTGAACCCGCGCCCTTCCGGGTCAGACGTTGTTGGCGAGAGATGCCAGAGCATATCCTGAAAAAACTGTCCGGGGAATCGATCTGGTTCACGCGACTGTCCCCAGAACCGGTAGCTTGCGCCAATCTCCCGATTGAACCTGCCGATATTCGTGTCCCGGATAGCTTTTGACACCGCATCCCGTAACGCGAACGCAGCCTGCTCATGTTCTGGATACTCCGGATCTTCCACATACCGAACGATCCCGTAGAGCAATGCTTGAGGGATCCAGTAGGAGACATTGAATCGCGGCGGTGAACCAAATCCGGCAAACGGCTGCACCCACTCATGCGATGGCACCCCATGGTTATCGACGATGACGTCCGGAAGGAATCTTCGCCAGATAGCAGGGCGCACACGAGACTCGCCAAACAGCGTGGACTCATTGAAAAAGTCGCCCGCGAACTCGTACCCGGCAGCGTTGTAACGTGCCGGGTGATGTTTCCAGATGTTCGCATCAGGGTCACCCGCCAGCCGGGCGTGAAGGTCCGCGCCATCCGGATTTTCATACGGAAGTATCACGACCTGGACTCGTTTGAGCAGATCAGCCCATTCCGCGTCTATTGCAGTAAGGAAAAGCATCTGCATGGCGGTGTTGGTGCTTGATATTTCGTTAGCATGGTGTCGTGCGATAATCATGCAGGTTGGTTTGAATACCGCCGACTTTTGTGGGGAACGCAATTGACCGCCGGTCGGCAGCGACAATGCAACAACCGGAATCGGATTGCCGAGTAAGCTGGTGTCTTCAACCCAGGCTGAAATTGCTGGTGATGCAGAAAGATGCTGGAGATTCTGAACAACGGCATCGCCGTAGATGTTCTGGTCCATTGGCGGGGTAGCCAATGTTGTTTCACTTGTTGGCTGAATGACTTCTTGTAGAGGCAACGATATCTGAACCGAAAGATCACCGAGAGTGACTGTTGCCTGAATTGACGGTGAGCCAGAAACGTCTACGCTCGTTAGTGTGTGCAGACGTTCCCGCATAGCTCGTTCATTGGAATTCGTACCAATCTCTACTTCCGCCAGGAAATCACCGTCGTGCAAGCGTAAAGAACGAACCGAAACGGATGGCATCTCCAAGGGTTCAGTTCGAGAGGAAGGGCGAAGTTGAACGCGTGCATGCGGCGCTACACCTGGCACGACGTGGACTATTGGAATAACCGCTCCAGGGGCATCCGTTTTCTCGCCTGCTGTCGCGAGTCCAAACACCTCTAATGTATCGAGAGCATTGAAGTAGATGTCCTCCTGAAGCGCTTCCGCTCCTGACACATTCTCTTCTCGAATACCAAGCTGGTCATTCTGTTCGCTGATCCAGACTTCAACAATCAGTTCGTCAAAAAATGGCTGCCTGGCAATCGAAGGGCCACCATCAGCGAGGATCTCCTGCATGAGTCGCTGCAGCACGTCATGCTGATAGAACTGCCAGAAACGCTGCATATCTGAATCAACACTGATGTGAAGTTCCTCGTCTGCCTGCTTGACGATCAGTCCGGAAGTTGTAACGCAAACGTTACCGGTCTCGGGGAAAGCAGGAAGGTACGGTTGCACCACCGAAAGGAGGCTACACTCCCAGCTGCCAAGTTCGCCCCCGGACCGGTCAAATGCTTTCGCCACATACGTTGACTGCTGATCTGCGCCAGCTTCGGTGATCTGAATGGCGTCTAGCGGCAATCTTAGCTCGCGAGCCAGGATTTCATTGGCAGGAAACAGTTCCTGCAACCAGCGAACTGGCAGGTCGAGAGCATCCCCTGGACCACGCTTCGATTCATATCGCTGATAGGTGATCTCAACCCGGGCTGGCTGCAATGGTTTGAGCGGTGGAAGGACAGCTTCTCGGACCCAGGAGAGACCGGCTTTGAACGTGTTCAGCACGGTAACCTTAGATTCGCTGAACCCACCGGAAACCAGGTCCAGTTCGATCCGCCGAGCCAGTTGGCGACGTTGTTCTGGTGGTTCGCTCGCGAATATCAGAACGTCGACAGGAAGTGACGTATCTAATTTGGGAAGAGCGTGATCCATCAACGACTGAGCTAGCCGGTCAATTTCTGAATCGCTGGACCATTCCATATCCCAGACAAGTTCTCCGCGACGGTGAGGTTCTGGTCCAATACCGGCCAGGGACCGGCGTAGCCAACCAGTGGCGAAAGAAGCTCCAGCCATGTATGGATTTGTCAGGTGCGGCCAATCGCTAGCAACTTTTTCAAGCAACAGGGCAAGCTGCTCCTCCGATCCGCTAGCTACCCAACCGCCGTCTTCACCCTGGAAGCTGGCTTCGCCGGTTGAAGGTATTACTCGCAATGGGTTGGATCCGGGGCGAACCAGCGGCAGCGTGATGCCCCCGGATTCAAGACCAATCCTGGCAGCGAGGTTAGCCAGCGCTACTCCGACCGAGACAGGGAGTCGCTCAGGAATTTCGAAGTTCACCCGAGTGCAATCGGCTACGAGATCGCAGTTTTCGTCACCGAGCATGCCGGTGGTTGAAAAGAGGTTTGTCAGACAGTCAGCTGAACATCCATCTCTGGTTTCGTTTGAAGAAGTTTCTGGTAGTGTCCCGCTCGAACGTTGCCAGCCAAGCGCATGGATATCTTCGACTGCATTGACGACAATCTGTTGATGCGGGCTGTCTGGGCTGACGGACTGCCGTACCAGCGGCAGGGTAATAGCTTCCGTTTCGAGTCCAGCCATAGCAGCCAGATCGAACAAGGCTGACCAAAACGCCAGGTCTGGATGACTGCCAGCTTCTTCACCGATCAGGATGACCGCTTGAATATCATCCGGGATCCCGTCGCCATTGGTATCAATTATGTAGTGTGAGAGATCATTCATCCCCTGCTGTACCTTTGCCATTTAATTGCTTTCAACATCGAACCAGTTCTCCGAGTATATTCCGGCGTCATAGCTATAATCACTGTATGCAGCCATTGGAATCTGGTCGCATGCAGTTGAAAGGGATCCAGTAATGCCAGATTCGTTCGAACCGGACCACTATCTACGTCAGCTTGCTGACGGAAGCCAGTATCTGGATCTCAAGTGGAAACTTGTCTGGCTCAGAACTGCCCATCCTAATGCTCGCATCGAGACTCAAATCGTAGCCGGAGACGACGACATCGTCCTTTGCAGGGCACATATCGAACTGCCAGATGGCGGCAGCGCGACAGGCCACGGCAGTGCGATGCGCGGTGACGGCGAGTTTTACTTCGAAACCGCCGAAGATCGGGCACTTGGCAGGGCGCTGAACCGCCTCGGATATGGCACGGAATTTGAACCTGAAGATGACTTCGATATAGAACCGTCGATGTTGCCTCCAGTTGAACTCATTACCGCAAGAACGCTAAAGGACCGCGAAGAAGAGCGGAGCGAGCAGGAGTCTGAAACAGACGAAGAAGAGGATGTTCCGACAGATTCAGCAGACCAATCGGAGTCGAATGATTCCGAATCACCGAGTGATGCGGCGGATGTGAGTTGGTCGAAATTCTGGGTGTGGGCTAAACCGCGAGGGTATAAGAGCGCTGCGCACCTCAGTGAATTACTCGACGTGGACGTTCTATCTCTGACCCCGCTGGAGGTCAGGCGGCTGATTACCAACTATGAACTTGACCACCCACCGGGCGGTCAGGACTACTGAGACAGGGGCAACCTTGAACGAATCTGCGGTAGACGGAAGAGTATATTCAGATTCAGTAATCGTCATCAACTACGGCGGCCAAACCGCCCAACTCATAGCCCGGCGAATTCGAGAGGCAAACGTCTACTGTGAATTGATTCCTCATGATACCGGTCCAGAAATACTCGACCGGCTCCAGCCCCGGGGTATCGTGCTTTCCGGTGGTCCAAACAGTGTCTACGACCAGGATGCGCCGCAACTTGAGCCATGGATACTCGCCAGCGGGTTGCCTGTTCTTGGCATCTGTTACGGTATGCAGTTGCTGGCTCAGGAACTGGGCGGTACAGTCGCCAGCGCACAGCACCGTGAATACGGCCATGCTACGATCCGACAGGTTTCCGACCATCCGATCTTTCATGAGATCCCCGAATGTATAGACGTTTGGATGAGCCACGGCGACCGCATAGAGGCTCTGCCACCGAACTGGCAATCGCTCGCCAGTAGCGACAATTCACCGCTCGCGGCGATGGGCGATGATCGTCACGTTGGCGTCCAGTTTCATCCTGAAGTTGTTCACACCCCACAAGGAAGTCAGATTCTTCGAAATTTTCTTTTCGATGTATGCGGATGCACCGGCAACTGGACATCCGAAAACTTCATTGAGAACACCGTCGCTGAAATTCGTGCCATGGTCGGTGACAGCCGGGTGCTTCTGGCACTTTCCGGCGGTGTCGATTCGGCAGTCGTCGCAGCCCTCATCCATCAAGCAGTCGGCGATCAGCTCACGCCTGTTTTTGTCAACAACGGACTGCTTCGCCAGGATGAACCGGAGACTGTGCGGGACGTGTTTGGCCGCCACTTCAGGATGAACCTGGTATACGTCGACGCCACCGACTCATTCCTCCGCCGCCTTGCAGGCGTCACCGACCCAGAGGAAAAACGAAAAACTATCGGTGATGAGTTCATACGCGTTTTTGAACGGGCGGCAGTCGAGCAAACCGGGACAGAGCCTTTTCATTTCCTTGCCCAGGGAACGCTCTATCCCGATGTTATCGAGTCCGCGAAGGCTGGAACAAGCGCGGCACACACGATTAAAACCCACCACAACGTGGGCGGACTCCCGGAAGATCTGGCTTTTGAGCTCATCGAGCCGCTGAAGATGCTCTTCAAGGACGAGGTTCGAGACGTCGGAAAGCGCCTCGGACTACCTGATGAGATCGTCTACCGTCAGCCATTTCCAGGCCCGGGCCTGGCAGTCAGATTGCTCGGCGAGATAACTGCTACAGATCTGAATACACTCCGCAAGGCAGACGCCATTGTCCGACATGAGATTGAAGCAACCGGTCTGGCCAGTGATATCTGGCAATATTTTGCGGTCCTGTTACCGGTCAAATCCACCGGTGTCATGGGAGATGGGCGCACCTATGCTCGCGCCTGCGCCATACGGGCTATCACCAGTGAAGACGCCATGACAGCGGATTGGGCACGGCTACCGCATGACTTGCTGGCTCGGATGTCGTCGCGCATCACGAATGAAGTCGCAGGCATCAACCGGGTCGTCTACGACATCTCTTCAAAACCACCGAGCACCATCGAGTGGGAGTGATACTGGTCTAGGACTCCAGCATCGTTTCCAGCTCATCAAGCCAGTGGCCGAACGTCTCCAGGGCTTGTTCGACCGGTCCGGGAGTCGTCATATCTACACCGGCATCGCGCAACAAGTCAAGTGAGTATTTTGACGAGCCCGCTGACAGGAACGTTCGATACCGGTTGCGGGCAGCTTCGCCACCGTGCAGGATCTGCCGGGATAAGGTTACCGCAGCCGAAATTCCGGTCGCATACTGATAAACGTAGAAGGCGCGATAGAAATGCGGGATTCTCGCCCATTCGATGGCGACGAACTCGTCAATGTCAACATCAGGTCCGTAGTACTTAGCGCAGAGTTCAGCATATTTCTCACTCATCGCATCGGCGGTCAACGCCGAACCTGCCTCAACACGATCGTGTGACCAGCGCTCAAACTCCGCAAACTGGGTCTGCCGGAACAGCGTCGCCCGCAAATCATCCAGCGCATTATTGATCAGATACATTTCCAGTTGCTTGTCGTCGGTGTTTTTGCGTAATGTATCGGTCAGCAAAAGTTCATTGACCGTAGAGGCGACCTCCGCAACAAAGATCGTATAGCCAGCGTAAACGAAGGGCTGCTTGTTACTGGTGTAGTGAGAGTGCATCGCATGCCCGGCTTCGTGAGCTAACGTGAAAACGTCCCGAAGCTGCCCTGACCAGTTCAGCAGGATAAACGGGTGTGCGCCATACACCCCCCAGGAGTAGGCTCCGCTTCGCTTCCCCTGATTCTCATACTTGTCGACCCAGCGGGAATCCAGACCAGCCCCGAGATCGGATACGTAGTCGCTGCCGAGTGCGCTGAGACCCGAAAGTACCATCCCTTCGGCGGCATCGTAGGAGTATTCCTCTTCGACTTCCGGCACGATCGGAACATAGAGATCATGGACGCCAAGACGATCGACGCCCAGCAACTCTTTGCGCAATGCAAAGTAGCGATGTTGGAGATCAAGATGATCATTCACTGCGTCAACCAGATTGTCATAGACCTCAACCGGGATGTTGTTCTGAAACAGCGCTGATTCCAGGGCACTGCCATAGTTGCGGGTTCGGGCAAAGAAGACGTCTTTTTTGACGCTGGCTGCATAAGCGGCGGCAATCGTATTGCGGTGTTTCTGATAGGCGTCGTGCATGGCTTCAAAGGCTGATCTTCGGACCTCTCTCTTTCGACTTTCAAGAAATCTCGAGTAGTTCGCTTTCGTCAGCTCGACGAGATTACCTTCGTCATCCTCGATTGAGCCGTAGCGCATATCGGCGTCGTTGAGCATGCCGAAGATCGAACTAGGGGCCATAGCAAGCTCACCTGCACTGGCGAGGAGTGTTTCGGTCTCGGAATCCAAAACATGTTCGCGTGTCCTCAACAGGTTATCCAGCGCGTGCTTGTACTTTTTCAGACCTGGCTGCTCATCGATGTACAACTCGACGGTTTCCGGTTCGATCTCAAGGATTTCAGGTTCCAAAAATGCCAGCGCACTGCTCACTTCAACATTGAGCACAATCACCCGGTCAGCGTTCGCCTGCGCCTCGGTGTCCGCCGTATCTTCATCCTTTTTTAGCGCTGCGTATGCATAGACTTTTGAGAGGAGTTCCCCGATTTCCTCTTCAACCTTTAGGGCGGAGAGCAAGTTAAGAGAGCTATCTCCAACACGTCCCTTGAGCGTTTCCAGCACTGGCACTCTGGCCTGGATTTTTCCAATCGCCGATTCCCAATCCTCAGGAGTTCTAAAAATGGCGGAAAGATTCCAGGTGTCGTCTACGGCAACTTCTGATCGTTTTTTCGGTTCGAGTTCGACAACCATTTATCCGGTTCCTCTTTCAGTATGATGTTCAATTCTTGCGCAGATCATGCACCGGCGAAGAGCCTACCACGATTAAACCTTCACCTATCGAAACTCATGGCACTGATCCAGGTCTGCGTGGTTTGGTATTCAGCCTGAAGCAAAAGCGTTGTATCAATGCCTGCATTCTCATACCGATGATTTTCCGAATGTCATGTTGATGGCACAGGTCACCGCCTTCAATGTGGTTGGATACAATCCTGATGTGGTTTGTCCACGTCTTCGAGAAATACGAGTTATCATGAGCCACTTTGTGGATGACATCGATCTACCTTTATTCGTAGACAGAACGAACCCTCAGCCACTCCAACTGCAAATCGTCGAACAGTTGCGACAGGCAATACACGACGGTCAGATCGTCGCTGGATTCCGCTTACCCTCGACACGTTCACTGGCAACGAGCCTCAACGTTTCCCGGAATGTTGTGATCTCTGCATATGATGAGCTATATGCAGAGGGGTACACCGAAGGACGGCACGGATCCGGCACATTTATCGTCGATGATCTACCGCCACTGCCAGTGCCCGAACCTGTTGCGAATGCCAGTAATCGCCGATGGCTAGAAAAGGAAATCCCACAGATCTCACCTGTCCAGAGCAGATCTGCACCCATTGATTTTCGGCTGGGACAACCATCTACCAGACCGTTGCCGTCTCGTTCCTGGCGTCAGATCTGGCGCGAGATGGCGACACTAGAACCGCCTGATAGCTATGGACCGCCGGAAGGACTTGAAGAGCTTCGTGCTGCTATTGCCGCCTATCTTGGAAGGTCACGCGGTATAGCCTGCACTGCGAACGATGTCCTGATTACCTCCGGGTCACTTCAGGCAGTCGATCTCATCGCTCGCGGGATACTCAACCCTGGTGATAGTGTCGCTTTTGAAGAACCAGGATACCCCGTCTCACGCGTGAACCTACAACTGAGTGGAGCAACGATTGCTCCGATAAAGATAGATGCAGACGGTCTCGTGCTGGCAGAACTTTTCGATGTTCAGCCTGCTCCAAAACTCGTATATATCACTCCTTCGCACCAGTATCCGACTGGAGCTCGAATTCCGGTGGCGAACAGGTTTGCTTTGCTGGAATGGGCACGAGTGAGTGAAAGTCTAATCATCGAGGACGACTATGACAGCGAATTCCGGTTCAATGCCATGCCATTGCCAGCACTCGCCAGCCTGGATTCACATGGAGATGTTGTTTACATCGGTACATTCTCAAAAGTGCTTACCCCTGCTCTGCGGATTGGCTACATCGTTGCCACGAAACCGCTGCTCGAACGACTGATCTTGCTGAAACGTATCACCGATTTCCGCACTTCATGGCCGGTTCAGAAAACCCTGGCAACGTTGATCGAAAGCGGCAAACTCGAATCGCACATCCGGCAGATGCGTCGCCGTTATGCTGAGAAACGCGCCTTGCTCGGCGAACAATTAGCATCCATTGCGCATCTTGCGACCTTTCGCGGGCTTGAGGCTGGTTTGCACGTCATGCTGGAGCTGGTTGAACAAGTATCAGCATCGTGTGTTGTTGAGAAAGCGCTTCAGCAAGGCGTCAATGTTTCAACTCTGGACGAGTATTATCTGAACGACCCGGATCGTAACGCTCTTTTGCTCGGCTATGGCGGACTGAGCGCCGACCAAATAGTGACCGGATGCCGGGTGCTGGTGAGCGTCATCAGCGAGATTGCAGCAGAGTCAGCTGGAAAGTGATTGCATGATCTTCCAGAGATTCGCTTTTGCTTCAAAGCCGATGCCTGGGATATCCGGTAGCTCCACGTAGCTGTTTTCTACCGGTTGCCCGTCTGCAAACCCTCCAAAAGGCTGAAAAACACCTGGATAGGACTCGTTGCCGCCTAGCTTCAAACCGGCCGCGATGTTCAAAGCAAATTGATGCCCGCCATGAGGGACGCACTGCGTCACACTCCAGTCGTATGCTCGCAACATCTCCAGGGTGCGAAGATATTCGACCAAACCGTACGCTAGGGCAGGATCAAACTGCAGGATGTCGCGGTCGCGCCGCATGCCGCCATACCTGATCAAGTTTCTGGCATCCTGGACAGAAAACAGGTTTTCTCCGGTTGCCATCGGTGGGGAGTAGGCGTCCTGCAACGCGGACTGCAATTCAAAGTCAAGCGGATCTCCCGGCTCTTCGAACCAGCAGAGATCGTATTGCGCCAGTGCGCTTGCGTACTCAAGAGCTTCGTCAAGGTTGAAACGTCCATTTGCATCAACGGCGAGGAACTTCCCATCTCCGACTACGTCGAGGACTGCTTCAATTCGCTGAAGGTCCTCGCTGAGCAGCGCGCCACCGATTTTCATCTTGACCGTCGTATAGCCAAGATCGAGAAATCCCTGCATCTCCGCTCGCAGTTCGGGTAATCCCTTGCCGGGCTGATAGTAGCCACCTGCGGCGTATACCCAGACCTTCTCCGCGGACTGCCCGTCACCGTACCGTTCCGCCAGCAACCGGTGCAGCGGCAGTTCCGCGATCTTTGCGACCGCATCCCATATCGCCATGTCAAGCACGCCAACTGCGACGGTTCGCTCACCGTGTCCTCCAGGTTTTTCACCAGACATCATGACAGACCAGGCTTTATGCGGATCGAAATTTTCTCCGGTGGAATCCAGCAGAGTTTCAGGAGTCGCCGATGCCAGCCGGGGAATGAACCGTTCACGTAACAACCCGGTTGGCGCATACCGACCATTCGAGTTGAATCCGTATCCGACAACCGGTTTTCCATCCTGAATTACATTCGTCATGACCGCTACTGTAGCGGCGGTCATCTGACTGAAATCGATGAACGCATTGCTGATGTCGGACATAATTGGCACTGCTTGTTCTCTGATTTCAACGATTCTGGGATATGTCACGTTGTCACCTTCGTTTTTTTCAATATTCCGGATTAAATGCCGGCAGACACTCCTATTATCAGGATTGTGATGTATTGGAAGTCAAAGAAGTAGCCTGTAATGGGGGCTCTTGATCTATTAGAGCGGCAAAACGGCTTTTAGTCCGGCCAGTTCATTGCTCGGGATTGCCGTGTTTTTAAGCTGAACTTTTCGCAACGCGCTCATTCCCTGCAACGCGGAGACACTGGTCAATGAGACGTGAGTTTTCCTTAAATCGAGAAACTGGAGGTAAGGAAGGGCTGTCAAGGCAGAAACACCTTCGTCTGTTATCGCCGTACCGGCAAGATTCAGCTTCAGCAGCTTCGTTAAACTCCGCAGCGTTTGCATACCTTGATCGGTCACCGAGGTATTGGCGACACTCAAATCTCTGAGTTCTTTTAGTTGCACCAGATGTGCCAGACCAGCGTCGGTTATCTGAGTGCCTGCCAGATCGAGATCCCGGAGCTCGGTCAGATCGGCGATAGACGCGAGTCCGGCGTCGGTAATCCAGGTGTCTGATATATCAAGGTCATGCAATTGTTTCAATTCGCCTACATGACGCAAACCTGCGTCGGTTATCCAGGTATCCGAGATGTCCAGTTCCCAGAGCTCCTGCATTCCCGTTAGTTCCGCTAACCCGGTATCCGTCGTTCGAGTTTCCGACAGGTCAAGGTTATGCAACGAGGTCAGGTTGGCAATTGCCTTCACTCCGTTATCTGTCACTCGCACATCGGAGATATTAAGATCTTCAAGATGGTGAAGCTTTCCCACCGTTGCCAGGGTCGCATCGGTGATGCGAGTCTCGGATAGATCCAGGTAGGCAGTCAATGGAAGCTGATCGAGGTAGTGCGCATCCGCATCAGTGAATCCGGCGTTGCCGGTTTCGGGGACATCCCGCGATGCCTGGAGCTTGATCGGTACGCCTTCTGGTAGCTCGACACTGCCGGACGCTTCACCGACGAATTCCCATTTTCCGCGCCGATCACGTGCCCAGAGCACTCCAATTGAGCGGTTGTCCGGAAACTGAATATTCACAACAGATCTCCTTTTCTAGCCTAAATTACGTGACGAGAGCCGCGGCAAAGAGGACAATGATGAGATTGAGCAAAAGATTTACCCCTGAGAGAACGATGCCGGTCCGTTGTATTCGTGCCCTGCTGGCCAGGTAATCTGAGTCCTGAACATCCTTTGATTCGCGCGCCAACCGCTCAAGTTTAAATCCGAAATACAATGAATGCACCAGGGTAATAACAACGACGAACGCTACCAGTATCAGTTTTATCAGGAGGGTTTCGCCGTACTCGGTGGCTCGTAGATCTCCCCAATCTACCTGCGCGTGTTCAGCATTGAGAAAACCGGTTGCGATCAATGTGGCGAGCGCCACCGCAGAAATAATCCCGTAGCGCCTTCCAACTCGACCAGTCAGCAGCGTCCGTTCCTCGGGTGAAGGCACCGAAACTCTCAATACGGGAACGACGACGAGGATAAGAAAGATCATCCCTCCAATCCAGGTAATTGCTGCAATCAGATGAATCCATCGAATCACGGTCCATGTATCGATCACAATACCTCCGTTCCAGCGATAGTATTAATTGGCTAGGGATGCAGACTGTGCCTTTTCGCACCAGCGACGATTGGGAGGTCAACATGAATCAGGCAACTTTTGAAGTGCGAGAACTCCTGGAGCAACAGCAGCAGAGTCGAGAGTTGTATCTTGAATTTTTGAGAAATTCAGACCTCAACTGTGGATTGTATGTGCTGCCAGCCGCCAGCACAGATCCACAACAACCTCATGATGAGGACGAGGTCTACTACGTGATTCAAGGTTCGGGATCTTTCACCGCGGACGGGGTAGAAAGCAACGTGAACCCCGGTACAATACTGTTTGTGAAAAAAGGTATTGAACACAGGTTCCATTCGATTCAAGAAGATCTGGTTATTCTGGTGTTTTTCGCGAGTGCTACTTCAGAGAACGGTTGAATGGTGAGGGCTTTCACTCAAACTGATGGCAGGTTGGCTTTGATCCTCGTGCCGCTCCTGGCGGTGGTGTTTGGTCTCGTGTTCATCTCCTGCATCACTGGCGATGACGATGATGCAACGGCGACACCATCTGATAGCGCTGCGACACTTGAGCTGACTCAGGGTGACAACGATGGAACATTTGATGTGAACGTGGATGAAGTCATCACGATTACGCTGCCTGCTAACCCCAGCACAGGCTACGAGTGGGCTGTCGCGGAAATTAACGCTGGCATTGTGCTGTATGAAGGCTCTGATTTTAAGCAATCGGAGACGGATGCTGTCGGGTCGGACGGCGAAGAAGTGCTCCAGTTTCGTGCCGTCAGAGATGGGTCAACATCCATCGAGTTGAAATACTGGCGATCCTGGGAAGGTGATTCCTCAATCAGCGACACGTTCAGCGTGACCATTAATGTCAATTAAATTGTAACTGGTCGCTACCTGACCCGTTTCCAGGTCAATCTGCTTTCTCCTCCTGGCCGGGGCGCTATCAACGTGAACGTTGAATTTCCTTCAAATTCGGTTTTACGCGGCAGTTTCTGTCCGACCATGTCCGGATTAATATGCACCAATGGTTGATGGAAGAGCGTATCCCCTTCGACGGCATAGGCGCCGCTGTAAAAGACATTCACCGGCTCAGCTTCCGCAGGTCGCAAGCGAAGCGCTTCCGACATCCAGCCGTTCTCGGTGTACACCAATGTGCCAGCGATATCATCCACCGTTGAACCGCTACCGTCGTCCATGACAGCTTCGTACCCGATCAGTTCCCAGATTCCAACGAGTTGTTTCTGCATTTCTATGCTCCCTTTCATGTTGAATAGAGATTGAGTTTATCGGAAGCATCAACTTTGGAGCATTGAACGATGAGGTTGAAAGACAAGACAGCCATTGTTACTGGTGGCAGTTCGGGAATTGGACGGGCAACTGCACTCGCATTCGCATCGCACGGCGCGAAGGTCGCGATCGGTGATATTCAAGACGGCACTGATATTGTCGATGAGATTGTCAACAACGGCGGCGAAGCATATTTCGCCCGAACAGATGTCACTAAGGCAACGGAGATCCAGAAACTAGTACAGGATGTGAAAGCGCGATGGGGATCTCTTGATATCGCCTTCTTCAACGCTGGAATCGGAATGGCAAAACCAATTGACGAGGTCTCTGAAGAGGAGTTCGACCTCGTTTTTGATGTCAATGTTAAAGGGGTGTTCCTGGGTTGCAAATTCGCTCTGCCGATTATGCTCAACCAGGGAGGAGGTTCAATTATCAATATGTCATCTAATGGAGGGCTCATCGGACGGTCAACTGATCCTGTCTACACGGCTACAAAACACGCGGTCATGGGACTGACAAAAGCGCTGGCGTTGACCTATGCCAGTCAGAATGTTCGTGTCAACGCGGTATGCCCTGGGCCGATCGACACACCGATAATCTGGGGTGGTCAGGAATCTAGCGAAGAGAAAGAACAAATTGCGAGAATGGTGCTGGCGACCTGTCCGGCCGCAAGGTTTGCAGAACCAGCTGAAGTCGCAGATGCAGTCGTTTTCCTGGCTTCGGACGAATCACGGTTTATTTCCGGGATAGGCTTGCCAGTTGACGGTGCCAAGGCTGCCGGGACAATGCCGATCGATCGGTACCGATTGGACTTTGACATTCTTGCTTCGTAACAGTAAGGTTACCAATACGCAACTGCTACCCGATGCCGGGTAACACATGTATATTGCAGTTGACTGTTTGTCAACAGGTACAGAGAGAGGTTTCCATGAGTGAACGTGCCGATGCCCTGGCCGATAACTTTGCGACAGCGAACACCGAATTCGTGAGCCTGATCGAAAGCGTTCCGGACGACAAGTGGGACGCCGCTACTTCTGAAGAGCAATGGAGTATCGGTGTCGTTGCCCACCACGTCGCATCAGGCTATCCGTCAACCTTCGGCGCGGTTCAGATGACCGCCGATGCAGGAAAGATGCCGGATATCAGCTGGGACCAGATCCATGCCTCGAACGCTAAACACGCCGAAGAATTTAGCGATGTCTCCAAAGCGGAGACGATTGAGCTGTTAAAATCAAATGGAGCGCAGGTCGAAGCCGGATTAAGAACATTGACCGACGATCAGCTGGATGTCAGCTTCGACTCACCGGTGTTCGGCGGAGAAATGACCGTCGAGCAATTGGTCAATGGACTTGTCATCGGGCACATCGGCATGCACTCGCCAAGCATCGAAGCAACCATTGACAGCTAAGATCCACTACACATTATAAAAACTGTTCAAGCTCCGGCGGAATCTCCTTGAGACCTCGCCGGAGCGCTTTCGCTAACGCGTAACGCATCGAAGCCGCGTACCTGGCTAGCACCCGTTCAGTCACCGGCACGCCCAGGACCGACATAGCATCACAGGCAAACTCCCAGGCAAGTAGCTCTTCTCTCCAGCGTGGCCGGCGCTTCCCGATGTGGTGGTGTCCCACTTCGTGAGCAAGCACGGCAAAGCTCAACTCCGATTTCGGAAGTGGGCCTTCAATCGGTCGGTCTGGATGCCCAACCCAGGCGAGGCCGGTGATATTTGACCGCCAGTGGCAGACACGAACACTGTATTGTTGAAAGAGCATGAGGGCTTCGGCAGCGTACTTCCCGTGAATCTGGTCAGTAACATCAAGTTCGCGACGCTCATGGCGGTCAAGCTTCTTTGACATCATTGGAGCATAGCATTTCAACCATGCTGCCTTACACATAACGGCGTGGTATCAACAGCATCCAGGTATATTCTGGTCATTGCTGTGCTATCTTGAACCTGCGATAAATCGAGTAACCAAAGCGAGGGAAACGAACATCTCGTGAGCACCATTGAACTACTGAAAGAACTTTCCGAAATAATTGGTCCTTCCGGTTTCGAAGAGCAAGTCCGAGAGAATATCGAATCGAAAGTCGCTTCACTCGTTGACGAGGTGCGGACAGATGCGCTGGGTAATCTGATAGCCACCCGCAGAGGGTCATCCGACAAGGTGCTCATGATCGATGCTCATATGGACGAAATCGGCTTTATGATCAGTTTCGTGGAGTCTTCCGGGTTTCTGCGGATTGTGCCAATTGGCGGCTGGGATGTACGGATACTCCCTTCTCACACCATCACCTTCGTTGCGAAGGATGGCGGTCATGTGAGCGGTGTAATTGGAACGCCCCCACCCCACATATTGACACCGAAAGATAGAGAACGACCGTACCCGATGGATGAACTTTTCGTCGATATCGGAGCGACCAGCGCCGAGCACGTCGATCAACTCGGACTTCACATCGGTTCTCCCGGCACGATCAGCTATCCGTTTGAACGGATGAATGAACGAACCGTTCGCGGCAAAGCCCTTGATGACCGAGCCGGGTGCGCTGTGCTCATCAAGACGCTTGAAGCCCTGCAGGGCAAGGATCTCGACATCACCGTCGCTGCTGCATTCGTGGTTGCCGAAGAGGTCGGTCTGCGAGGGGCCCAGACTGCTGCTTATCAGATCGATCCAGACCTTGCTATCGCACTCGAAGGCACGGTCGCGGCTGATGTGCCTGGCATAGCCGATGCCCGGCAGCCAACTCGGATGGGACAAGGTCCGTCGATCAGCGTGATGGACAATTCAATGATCGTTCAAACACGGATGGTCAATGCGATGACCGCCATTGCCGAAAACCATGACATCCCGTACCAATTCAAACTTCCAGCAACCGGTGGAACCGACGCAGGAATCATCCATCGCAGCAGGGCTGGCGTGATCTCAGGAGTTATTTCAGTGCCTTGCCGCTATATCCACTCTCCGCATTCGATGCTGAATCTGGATGACTTCGAAAGCGCGGTTGAGCTGACGACGGCGTTTGCGGAAGATGGTCCGGCAGTGCTCGGATTGTGAGAGTGTCTGATCTCGGGTATATCCAGGAAAGGGTGAACCACCATAGGCAATACGAAACATAAGCTGTTCATCACGTCACCGTTAGAACCAGAACACGTTGATCGCCTTCGAGCCGTCAAACCTGACGAGGTCAACGTGATCTACGATCCGGACTTGCTGCCGCCAACCAGGTATGCTGGCGATCACGGTGGAATTCCAGATTTTCAACACACGCCAGATCAACGCGAGCGGTGGCTCAAGCATTTGAGCGTGGCCGATATTCTGTTTGATTTTCCATCGCTTACAGAAGGAGGCCCTGGAATTCTTGAACTCTCACCGAACCTGAGGTGGGTACAGACGACCAGCGCTGGTGTCGGGCAGTACATCGTGAGGCTCGGTCTGCAGGATTCCAACCTGCTCGTGACCACAGCCAGCGGTGTCCACGCCGGGCCGTTGGCAGAGTATGTGTTCATGACGCTCCTGAATCATGCGAAGTATCTGGCACACATTCGCCAGGAACAGGCTCAACGTCACTGGGAACGCTATTGCTCGGACGAACTCGCTGGCAAAACACTTGGCATCGTTGGCGCCGGGAGAATCGGGCGACGAATTGCATCAATCGCCCGCGCGTTCGACATGCGCCCAATTGCCGTTGCCAGAACTGCCTCTCCCGGTCGAGAGCTGGTTCTCGGTGTCGACACGCTGTTTTCAGGCTCAGAGTTACACGAGATGCTCGCTCAGGCTGATGCCGTCGTGCTCTGCATGCCGCATACGCCTGAGACTGATGGGATCATCGATCGCGCCGCGTTCGACGCGATGAAAGATGGAGTGGTGTTCATCAATATAGCCCGTGGGCAGGTGGTCGACGAAGAAGCTCTGCTTGATGCCATCACCAGCGGCAAGATCGCCTTCGCTGCGCTAGATGTATTTCAGACCGAACCGCTGCCAGCTGACCACCCATTCTGGGGTTTCCCAAATGTCATGGTGAGTCCGCATTCCGCCAGCACGTCGTACAGTGAAAATGCAAAAATTACAGACATCTTTTGCCACAATTTAACCTGCTTTGTTGAAGGCAGATACGACGAGATGCGAAATGTTCTGGATAAAGAGCGGATGTATTGACAGGTAGTGCGATGGACATTCAGGTGCGGTTTCTCGGACTCTACCGGGATTTTTCCGGCACTCGTGAAGGAACGTATAGTCTCGAACCTCCGGTCACCGTCAACGATCTCATCGAGCACCTGGTTAGCAAGTATCCGAAATTTCAACCGTTCCGGAATGATGTCCGGGTGCTGATAAACGGACTCGGCGTCGCTGAAGACGAGAAGATCAACCCTGGCGACGAGGTCGTCCTCATCGACCCAATCAGCGGTGGTTAGACCAGACTCCGCCACTGCTGTTTATGGTGCTGCAGAATCGCGTCAAGCGCGTCCCCGGCACTCGCGCCGATAGTTGCATGGTGCGGTTGCGCATGTATTCGTTCAAGTGTCATCGGTTCAACGATATTTGTCCGATGATCGGCCAATGTCTCAATGATTGCCAGCGTGCAGTAGGGAGCGTAAACCTCGCTATAGCCGCCTTCTTGGAGCGCGACCAAACGTCCACCGGCATATGCTGAGGCAAGCGATATCATCCGGTGCGTCATTTGCCGGTACCCGTCGGTCGTCAGACACATCCGTCCGAGTGGGTCCATCGTGCTGGCGTCCTGGCCTGCCGAAACCAGGATTAGCTCAGGCTCGAATTCGGCGGCAATCGGGACAACGATCCGATCAATGGCCGCCAGATAGGTTGCGTCGCCGGAACCAGCTGGAAGCGGGATGTTGACAGTGAATCCGACTCCGTTGCCGTCGCCATCCTGATCCAGCCAGCCCATGTCCAGCGGGAAGAGCCGATCCTGATGCATCGAAATGAACAGTACATCCGGGTCATCGTAGAACGCTTCCTGAGTTCCGTTTCCATCGTGGACGTCCCAGTCCAGGATCAGGACGCGTTTGATGCCATGGTTGCGCTGGGCGTACCTGGCGGCAATGACAACATTGTTGAACAGGCAGAATCCCATAGCCCGGTCACTCAGCGCATGGTGACCTGGCGGGCGCACCAGGGCAAAGGCATTATCAAGCGCTCCATCCATCACTGCGCGTACCGCCGCCGTGCTACCGCCTGCTGCAAGCAGGGCAACGTCATACGACTCACGGCTTGCGCCAGTCCCCTCACCGGCCTGTCCCCCTCCTGCCTCACAGAAGTCACGGACATAGTCGATGTATTCGCGGGTGTGATAGGCCATCAGATCTTCAAGGCTTGCTGGAACAGCTGCTACTGGAGTGAGGTGAGGATTGAGGCCGGACAGATCGATGAGTTGACGTGTGCGCATAACCAGACGGTGATTGGAACGATGCAATACCGGCTCGACGAAAGGCAGTGGTTCCTCGCCGCCAGGCAACATTGACAGCCCGGGATTGTGCTGGAGAAATCGATCATCATATACCAATCCGGTCGCCATAGCTTCACCTCTTTCTACTGTGAGCTACTCAATTCCATAAAAAGAGGCGTGTTTGAAACACGCCTCCAGGTACACATTTAACCGGGCTAACTAGTCGGCAATTGCAAAGTCCAGTTCCAGTTCGCGCAGCGTGGTGTTAGTTGGCATACCTGTTTCGGTATCGCAACCTGCCATCGCGTAGTACTGATCCATGGCTGTGGCAAGCTCCTCCGGAGTCATCCGAACGCCGTCCGAAGGTCCGCCCTGGAGCGGTTTGAACATCTTCGGAGGCAGTTTATCTTCGTTCCGGCCAATACCTTCGCGAGCGTTGATCTGGCGCATCAGGACAATCCGGCGAGCTCCAGCTTCCTGTAGCTCCTCCATGGTCATATCCCAACCGCAGACATCATTGATCGCCTGAAGCAGATGGTCCGGTCCATATAGCTGCCAGGATGGTCCCCAGACAAACTGACAAACACTGGCTGAATCAAGCACGCTGTAATATTTCTGGGTTTCCCAGGCGAATTTAACTTTGCCCTCGCTCAAGTCAGTCGCTTCGAGTTGATCGTGTAGCCCGAGCAGTCCGAGGCGCCGCTTGTCTTCAGCGCCAGACCCGGGCGCGTAGGAAGGGTCATGGTTGCTGGACTGATGGTCAGCGCCAAACGGGTTGACCGCGTAGATGAGGCCCAACGACCGTTTGACCTGCGGCATATGGGCCGGCATGTTGCTGCCTTTGACGGTTGTGATGAGCTGGTCAGCCCCATTACCCCACTCTTTCGCGGCAGCTTCGGTGCCGTCGCCCAGCACCTTGCCGATCCCTTCCCGGTTAATGATCTTGTCCAGCGCCCAGAGCATGGCGTCTGGATCGCCGAAGACCAGTTCGACGCCATCGGTCATGGTCCCGTTGATAATTCCTTTTTCAAAGCAATCCATGGCAAAGGCGATTGACGCACCTGCAGTGATCGTGTCGATGCCGTACTGATTGCAAAGCTGGTTGGCCAGCGCCGACGCATCCATGTCAGCCACACCGCAGTACGAAGTGAAGGTTGCCTGTGATTCGTACTCGGGTCCGCCATACTCCGGCTTGAGCCCGATGCTCTCTTTTTCAACTACCCGTTTGCAGCGGACGGCACAGGCATAACAGGTGTCGTTTTTCAGCAGGATGGTGTCGTGCATCCTTTCGCCGCTCACTGCTTCATATCCGTCAAAATAGCCCGAATCCCAGCTTCTGGTAGGCAATCCGCCGGCTGCGTTATTGCGTTCCAGCGTTGCGGCAGTGCCGTACTTCTGAAGCCCGAGCATACCGAGGTTGGTCCGGACGCCTTTCGTTCCTGAGCGCATAAGCTCCTTGTAGCTGTCAGGATTGCTGATCTTGACGCTCTTTTTGTCTTTCCCGCGAACGACGATGGCTTTCAGGTTTTTTGATCCCATCACGGCGCCCATCCCGGTGCGACCGGCCGCCCGGTTCTTCATATTTATTACGGCAGCGTACCGGATCAACCGCTCCCCACCGGGACCGCACTGAGCGACTTCGATCTGGTCATCTCCCAGCTCATCCTTGAGGGTGTCTTCAACGGTGCCAGTATCGAGCCCCCACAGATGCGAAGCATCTCGTAGTTCAGGAACTCCTTCATTCACCAACAGGTAGACAGGAGTATCAGCTTTACCTTTGAGGATGATTGCGTCAAGACCGGCAAATTTCATCTCAGCCGGGAAGAATCCGCCCATCTGAGCGTCGCCAATTTGACCAATGAGGGGAGATCGCGCATTGACCGACATCCGGCTCTGACCTGAAATCGGCGTGCCGGTCAACGGACCGTTGGCGAATGTGAGGACATTGTCCGGACCAAGCGGGTCAGCGCCAGCCGGCATATCACGGAGTATGTAGTAGAGACCTAGCGCACTACCGCCGAGATATTTCCGGTAAAAGGCTTCCTCTGGTTCTTCAATCTCCAGTTTCCGGTTCGTCAGATCGACGTGCAGGATTTTTCCGGTGTATCCAAACATTGATAGACCTCTCAGAACGATGAAAGCGTTAAAAGCGCGCTTCGCGGTTGGTATCGTCGACGATTCAGATTGTAGCACTGCCCTCTGGCGATCTGAGCTCCTGACTCGCGGTCAACTGGCAACCAGTTTCATTTGAAATAACCGATTTACAAGCCTAAAAGTGTCGTCGTCGTGTCACAAAAACGTGACAATAAGGAACATCTGGTCCGTCATATTTCCGGATGTTATCCTGATCTGAGTGTACGTACGCTTGGATGCGTAATATCACGAGTTTGTAGTTGCGATTTTTACGCCGGAACGTCCATGCGACCCCGGTAGACATACACAGGAACGGGGCTGGCCTTGACTCAATTCAACGGCAATCAGTACCAAACCTCAAGAAACACGAATGCTGAGAAGGCTGGGTTGCCAGATCATGAAGCTGGCGACGACCAGAGCTTTAAGTCAGGAGAAACAGCTCAGGTTCCTTTTATTCCATTTTTTGGCTGGAAACCTGGAATGGATGATTACCCAGTTACCCTGTTGCCTCCGGTAGGCGCGATACGGTCTCCAGCACCTTCCAGGGTTGCAGCTGAGCATGCCTGGATGAAGAATGTTGAAGTCCTTGCAGCCCCTTCTCCGGGAAGGCGAAAGTGGCCAGCTGCAGTAACGGCTACGGTTCTTGCAGGCGCGGTTGCAGCGGGGATCTACTGGACACAGTTACGAGAAGCGGCTGCTCCCGATTCGAATTCCCAGGCCCAGCTTCCAGCTGCGGCATCCACCCCAACTCAAGATCCCGCGGTGACTGCTTCAGACACGCCAGCCGAAGGCGGAGGTCTTCCCAGCCTGCAAGAGGGTTCGCGCCGTTTTGAAAGTTCGGATTCGCCAGCTTCAGGAGAAACTGACCAATCGACAGCTACGACCGAGCAGGTCGATCCAACAGCAACCGACGCGCTAGGCGCATCAATATCGACAACCACGGCCGTGGAAGACGAGACACTGGTGGACATCGCAGAACGCGCCAATGTCGAGGTCTCAAGCCTGGTCTGGTCCAACCCGGGTTTCGGTCCGACCGAACCGCTCGAAGTTGGCACGACTGTCTATATCCCTGAAGACGGCACGCTCATTCATACAGTTGTTGCGAATGACACGCATGAATCTATCGCAGCGGCCTACGGAGTTGATGTAGACGACCTCTACGATTCCGATGGGCATCCGCTCCCCGTGTCAGCTGACCTGTTTCCCGGGGAAACAATTGTGGTGGACAGCGCTACCCAGATTGATCGGGGATCTGTCGACCACTACACTGTAGAAACCGGGGACAATCTCTGGACCATCGCTTCGTACTACGGTCTGCAACCACAAACGCTGGCCTGGGCAAACGAATTGCCCCGTCCAGAATTGATTCACCCCGACCAGGATCTGATTATTCCGCCGGGTGATGGCGCTCTGGTCGTCGCCGAAGCTGGTGATAGTGTCGAAACGCTTATCGAACCGTTTGAGGCAGACTACGACGCCGTCGTCGATTACGCCTTCAATGATCTCAGCTCAAACTCAGTGCTTCAGGAAGGCCAGTGGGTACTCATTCCTGGCGATCTCTTTGCGCCACTCGC
>CAZNYB010000012.1:35381-62622 GCA_964577155.1 uncultured Thermomicrobiales bacterium
CAACGGGGCGAACTGAAACGAGATGCTCACTGACTCAAGAAAGTGGCTTCCGCTCCCGGCTCGCTAAACCGAGAGCAGGAACGTGTTAAAATGAGGCGTCTACCGATATGGTGAGGCACAAACCTGTTGCGAAGTTGCCAATCTTCACCAACCCCTGGATTATGAGGATGTTTCGTCGATGATACGACCGCTGAATGCCATCTTCGGTCTGTTTAGCCGTGACCTCGGGATCGATCTCGGGACAGCAAACACACTGGTATACGTTCGAGGCAAGGGCATCGTCATCTCCGAGCCATCGGTCGTCGCGGTTGACACCCGCACCAGACGGGTCGTGGCTGTCGGCGTCGAAGCCAAGGCTATGGTTGGTAAAACCCCGGAGACGATCGTCGCGGTACGCCCGCTCAAGGACGGGGTCATTGCTGATTTCGACACTGTTGAAGTTATGCTGCACTATTTCATCCGCAAGGTGCATATGCAACGGTTGATCTCCCCGCACCCGAGGATTGTCATCGGGATTCCATCTGGCGTAACCGAGGTTGAAAAACGAGCTGCTAAAGACGCTGCGCTTTCCGCCGGCGCCCGCGAGGCATACGCAATCGAGGAACCGATGGCGGCTGCTATTGGCGCTGGGCTTCCGATCAATGAACCGGTCGGGAGCATGATCGTCGATATCGGTGGCGGAACGACCGAAGTAGCGGTGATCTCGCTTGGTGACAACGTCGTCAATCACTCGATCAGGGTAGCCGGTGACGAAATCGACGAGGCGATGGTCCAGTATGCCCGTCGAGACCATAATCTTGTCATTGGTGAACGGACGGCTGAAAATGCAAAGATCGCAGCCGGGTCGGCCTACCCGCTGGAGAACGAACGCAGGGTGATGTTGCGAGGCAGGGATCTCCTCACCGGACTGCCTAAAGCGGTTGAGGTCAGCTCTGTAGAGATTCGGGATGCGATCAGCTCGCCGGTCAACACCATCGTTGATCTGGTCCGGGTCTGCGTCGAGGAGACGCCGCCTGAGCTGGTCGCCGACATCATGGAGTACGGGATTTGCCTTGCTGGCGGCGGTGCGTTGTTGCAAGGTGTGGACCGAAGACTCCAGGCTGAGCTGCGTATGCCGGTTTATCTCGCCGATGACCCGCTTACATGCGTCGCCCGTGGCACCGGACGAGTCGCCGAAGCGCTTCACGTCTATCGCCGGGCGCTTGCCAGCGGCCAGGATCTTCGCCGGGTTGGTTAAACTACATTCCGAACCAGTCGCCTCCGTGCCCCTTCTAAGAGTGAAGGATTACAATACATCGTGACGCTGGCCTGATCGGTGGCGGGGTGATCTCAGTTGAACGAACTACGAACCAAAACACGCACGCGCCAGATCGCCGGACTGGCAGTCATATTGCTTGCCTTGAGTGCGCTGCTCATCGTTCTGGATAGCCGAAATTCGCTGGATTCACCCAAGGGATTGTCAGGCGAGATCATCACTCCGCTAACCAACGCGGTTAGCAACCTGGGTGAACGAGTGCGAGGCGTGAGGTCAAGCGATTCAGAACTTCAATCCGAACTGGATGAAATCAAAACCCAGCGAGATACCTTGCTGGCTGAAAATGCCAGACTCTACGAGCTGGTTGCCGAGGTGGATCAGCTTCGCGAACAGTTAGACTTCCAACACACCAGACCTGAACTCGAGATATTGAGCGCAAATGTCATCTCTCGCGATCCTCTGAGTCTGGAAAAATTTATTGTCATCGATCGAGGTTCCGATCAAGGTGTTGAAGTTGGAATGGCGGTCGTCAGCCCGCAATTCCTGATCGGACAGGTAGTTGAAGTCGATCCCGGGCGTTCCCGGGTGCTCTTACTCATTGACAACGGGTTCCAGACCGGAGCGCAATTGCAGATTTCACGAGGCGCCGGAGTTCTCTACGGACGCTGGCAGTCCGGCGGACGTGCCGAGATGCGTCATGTTCCGTTAGATACAGATGTTGTTTCCCAGGAACTGGTCGTCACCTCCGGCGTTACCGAAGGCATCCCCGAAGGGTTGATCATTGGACAAATCGAAGATCTCCACCGGGATGAACTCGGCAACGAAATTACCATTTCAGTGATACCCCTGGTCGATTTTGATGACCTTCAAACCGTTTCGGTTATTCTCGGCGAAGTTGAATCCCAGCAGGATCCGTGATGCCTGACCTGCGACTGGGAATTGCAGTTTCCGCCAGCAAAGGCCTGACCAGAGGGATTCGGCTGGCTGGTCGGGGTGGCGGCACGGCATTTCCAGGACTGGTCGCCACCCGAATCGATCCTTGCCTGCTGGACAAACTTGCTGCCCGGTTGCCGTCTGGAGCAATCGTCGTCGCCGGAACCAATGGCAAAACTACCACGACGAGAATGATCTCCGAGATGCTTACTCGTCAGGGACTACGTGTCGTACACAACAGGTCAGGTTCGAATCTGGTGCGTGGCATCTCGGCAGCGTTCGCTGAGCAGATGGGGCTAACGGGCAGCGACGGAGATATCGCCGTCATTGAGGCAGATGAAAACGCATTTCCGGAAGTTGTCAGAAGAACACAACCCCGGCTGATTCTGTTGCTGAATCTGTTTCGTGATCAGCTCGACCGGTATGGAGAACTTGAAACCATCGCCGCATCCTGGCGTCCGGTGGTTGAGCAATTAGATCCGGAGACGATCCTCGTGGTGAATGCCGACGATCCGAACCTCGCTGCGCTGGCGGCAAATACTCCGGCAACCGTTGTGACGTTTGGCCTCGAAATTCAAGGATATGATCTGCCGGAATTGCCACATGCCGCTGATGCCGCGATCTGCCGTGTCTGTGAATCACGACTCGGCTACGACGCGATTTACCTCTCACACCTGGGAGCTTTTCGTTGCCCTACCTGCGGCAATCGGCGGCCTGATCTCGACTTCAGCATCAGGACACTTTCACTCGAGCACGCTCCGATGCAGCATTTCGCTCTACTACAGCATGAAACTGGCGATCTGCAGGAGTATCAACTGACCGTGCCAGGTCTTTACAACATCTACAACGCGCTGGCTGCGATCACCACAGCCCGGACACTTGGCGTAACGACCAGACCGATCAACGAAACGCTGGCGACGTTTCAACCGGCATTTGGCCGCTTAGAGCAGATCTCCTATCACGGGCTGGAGATGACGCTTGCTCTGGCTAAAAATCCGGTCGGGTTCAACGAAATCATCCGGATGCTCGGCAGCAATAACCTTGCGGATACCATTGTTATCGCAATCAACGATCTGGACGCAGATGGGCGAGATGTTTCCTGGCTCTGGGACGTTGATTTTGAAATCCTGGCAGACTCACTTGATGCCATGATTATTACCGCTGGCATTCGAGGTTTGGATATGGCCGTTCGCATGAAGTACGCAGGACTGGACCGTGATCGGTTGGATACGAGCGTGGCGGATCGCCCGTTCAAAGATGTCCTGAAATACCTGTCGAACCGACTGCCAGCTGGAAACCGAATATTTATACTCCTGACCTACACGGCGATGTTGCAAATGAGAGCAGCGCTAAGCGAGCAGGGAGCAGCAGTTGATTTCTGGGAACAGTAGTTTGCAACTCACCATTGGCTGGCTCTACGGGCACGAGATGAACATCTATGGAGATCGTGGCAATGTCATGGCTCTGGTCCGTCGCGGACAATGGCGCAACATCGAGATGAAGGTTGAAACGATCGGACCTGGAGAGCCTTTGAATACCTCCAGGCACGATCTCTACTTCTGGGGCGGTGGTCAGGATCGAGAGCAAATCACCGCTGCCAGCGATTTACAAGGAACCAAAGGTCAGAGCCTGGCAGACGCGATCGAAGATGGCGTTCCGATGCTTGCAATCTGTGGCGGTTACCAGTTGCTCGGACACTATTACCGGCCACATGCATCGGAGGATCTACCAGGAATTGGCGTGCTCGATATTACGAGTGAGGCGGGTGACACCCGTTTCATTGGAAATGTCGTCATAAACTCATCAAGATTTGGACGGCTGGTTGGTTTCGAGAACCACTCAGGGTTAACCTATCTGGGAGATAGAGTTGAGCCGTTCGGAACAGTCGTCGTCGGCGCGGGAAATAACGGTAGCGATGGGACATCAGGCGCTATCTACAAAAACGCAATCGGTTGCTACCTTCACGGTGCGTTGCTGCCGAAAAATCCGGTTTTGACCGACTGGCTGCTCGAAAAGGCTCTGGAACGAAAATACGACAAATTCAATCTTGCCGAGGTTGAAAGTACTCTGGAGCAGTGGACTCAACGAACGGTCGTTGAAAGAGCGATGCAGCTAGGGAGGTAAACGTGCGAATTGCGATTGTGTCAGATGTTCATGGCAATAAACCCGCGCTTGAGGCTGTCCTCAATGAACTAGAGGAACAGGGTCCATTCGATCATATTGTGGGAGGCGGAGATTTCAGCGTTGGCGGCGTCTACCCGGCCGACTGTATTCAGGTTGTCAGGGATCAAGGCTGGGAAGCCGTTCGTGGAAACACCGAGGAACTCGTTTCCGCGGCAGCCGGGGATGGCGTCATCCCGGCTGCTGACCGTCAGCCTGAAATCCGGTTGAGCGATGCCGATATGGAGCGGCTAGGCTGGTTCGTCGACCGATTGCCAGATCATCTGGAATACATTGGCGATCTTCCGCTCTCCTGGGAGATGACCGGACCGAGCGGACAGAAGTTACTCTTTGTTCACGCGACACCCTGGAGCTCACATGATGTCATCAAACCAGATGATACTGACGAACATCTGGCTGTCATTATTGAAGACGCCGGTGTAGATGCGTTGCTCTACGGTCACATTCACTATGCATATCAGCGACAGGTAAATGGGAAACTATTGGCCTGTGTTGGTTCTGTTGGCGCTCCGCTCGACAACGATGTACGTCCCTGTTTCGCCATTGCGGAAGACTCCGGCGATGGTTGGAAATTGACGCATATCAGAATTGCCTACGATCGGGAGCCATACCTCGCGGAATTAGCACAGGCTGGATTTCCCGGCGCTGCCGCCACAGCGGAACGAGACCGGCAAGCTGCCCCTATCGTCTAGCAGGTTAGCAGGAGTAGCTCAAGCTGGTTTCCGGAGCGTCACCGAAATCTGTAGTAAGGTTGCGCCTGGAAATGAATCACTGAAACTGTACGGGTTCATCCACAGGTAGCTGGTTGCAAACACGAGGTTGAACGTTGAGCCGGCTCGCATTTGCCTTAATTCTGATCATTGCTTCCATTCTCCAGGCATCGTTTTTACCGGCAGTCGGTATCCTGGAGCTTTCGCCGAACTTTGTACTGGTACTACTGCTGATCTGGAGTTCCAACTACGGAATCGAAGAGGGGCTGATCTGGGCATTTTTCCTTGGCATCTGGCTCGATCTTTTGACGCTTGATCCTCTTGGAACCCAGAGCATCGCCTTGATGACAGTGGCAGTAGTAGGTGGCTCGATTCAGGGGCGGTTTTTCCGGTCCGGGGCGATTTTGCCGGTTGTCGCCGTCGTCGTCGCAACGATAACCTACTATCTAACCCGGTTATTATTAGATGTGTTAAGCGGAGACCCAGTGGCACTTGTCGGAAGCATGAGAATTGTGCTGATTTCGTCCTTGCTCAACGTGCTCGTTGTGCCGCTCGCATATGCTGGACTGTTGTTGTCAGAACGGTTGACACCCAGACGTGTTTCGTAAGAAACGAAAATTTGAGCTTTCCACCCCGGATGACAGGAGTCCCCGGGCAGCAGAGCAGGATGATCAGAAAACCATCTCCCGACGAATGCTGATGATGCGGGGCGCGGTTGGTGTCGGCTTCGTCGCTCTCGGGGCAAAACTCTGGCGAATGCAAACCGCACAAGGATCAGATTTTGAAAATGTTGCCGAAGGCAATGTCCTCCGCTTCGAACGGCTCAAAGCCCCTCGGGGCAGAATCGTTGACCGGAACGGTCTGGCGCTGGCTGAAAATCGCCGGGTGTGGACCGTTCGCATTGTCCCGGACCGGTTGCCTGATGATGAAGACAAGCGACTGGAGATTCTCGACTCAATCGCGGAAACGCTGGAGCTCGGTGAAGCACTGGTCCTGGACCGTCGTCAGATTCCGCTCGGCTCTGAAGCGGCCGTCGTCAATCAACTTGAAGAACGACTCGAGTTCGCCGACCGCGATCTCTTTCAGGAGCTTCAAGATCCAGCCACAAAAATCGTCCTTCTTTTGGATGAACTGGAGCCTCAAGCTGCAAAAGACTATCTCAACCAGCTAGACGACATCCCTGGAGTAAGGGTGCTTAACGTCATTGACTACCAGCTCGCGATTCACACGTATGATGACCAACCGATGGAAGTCAAACGGGATGTTGAGCGTGAAACGGCCATGATGATCGCTGCCAACGCAGTCCGCTACCCGGGCGTCATCGTGGACGACAACACGCTCGTCAGGCAGTATCCGGCAGGTGAGTCGTTCTCCCACATTCTCGGGTACGTTGGTCCGATAACCCGCGAAGAATTTAATGGCGCAACCACGGTCACCGGAACACCAATCTATGATCCAGACGACTATGCCGGTCGTGGCGGTGTTGAGGAAAAACTTGAGCAGGAGCTACGAGGAACCAAGGGTGGTCGCTGGATTCAGGTAGATTCCAATGACATCGAGCGTTTTGAGCTTCTTGACCGGCGGAGAGAGCCGATCCCGGGCCTCAGCGTACAGTTGACGATTGACCGTGAATTCCAACAACGAGTAACCGAAGCGTTGCAGGAAGGCATTGATGAAGCGCACATCGCGGCGGTAAAGGAAGACCGTGAGCCGGTCGGTTCCGGTGTTGCAATAGCAATGAATCCCCGCAATGGTGAGATCCTCGCCATGGTTTCGCTGCCATCGTTTGACAACCAGTTGTTTGTAGATGGAATAAGCAACCAGCAATTCAAAGCGTACATAGATGATCCGTATTCACCGCTCCTCAACAAAGCAATCAATGGCACCTACCCACCTGGATCGACATTCAAACCACTCGTTGCGAGCGCCGGTCTTCAAGAAGGTGTCATTGATACAGAGAAAACCTACGATTGTAAAGGAGATCTCCGCGTTCCCTGGTCCTGGGACGAGACGCAGGGCAACGACTATCTCTGTTGGGTCGGCCGGCCGGGTCACGGTCCGCTAAATGTGTATTCGGCGATTGCAGACTCCTGTGACGTGTACTTTTACAACGTCGGCACACCGCGCGCCAAACCCGAAGAACCGGCCAATGCTGACTTTGTCCACTACTACAACCCTGGCGAAGACGAACGACACTATTTTGAAGGTCTAGGCATCGACCGGCTGGGTGAATACCTCCGCCGGGATTTCGGATTTGGCAGTCCCCTGGGCATTGATCTTGCTGGAGAGGCAGAGGGTCTGGTGCCAAACTCCGACTGGTTGTGGGAGACACTTGAAGAGACCTGGTCAATCGGTGACACGATCAATGTGTCCATTGGCCAGGGTCACTTGCTTTGCACTCCGCTCCAGCTCCTGTACGCAACCGCTGCCATTGCCAACCGGGGCACGCTCTGGCGGCCACGACTAGTACGCGGTCTGGTACGTGAAGATGGCCGCATGGCGCGTGAATTCCCCCCATCGCCGATTTCAAAGCTGACGGTTTCCCCGGAACATCTTGAAACCGTCAGGCTCGGAATGCGCCGCACCGTCACCAGCGGTACCGGGACGGGAAAGATCACGATTCAAGATCCGCCGGTGGCTGGAAAAAGCGGAACTGCCGAGTTCGGCAACGCCGTGAATGGCATCTACCGGCGCTCCCACGCCTGGTTCACGGGATTTGGTTCATTTGACGATCCAGAGATCTGCGTGGCAGTACTCGTCGTCGATGGTATTGCAGGTTCGACCTACGCCGGCCCGGTTGCCGATAAAATTCTGAAAGCGTATTTCAGCTAGCGTTGACTGTTGAAGCGCGGGTGGGCGTCACATACAAACTATGGTGAGTCATGTACCAACCGATTGCCGATAACGGTATCCAGATACACATCCGCAGCACACGAGACGGTTTCGTCGTTGAGGTGCCTGAATCAGGTGACATTCAGGGCATTGTCGAACAGATTAGGCAAGCCGTCGAACTGAATGCCGAGATCGTTCGACAGGCTGAAGTTATCGTCGATTTTTGTGATCGACCACCGGACGGTTTGGAAGCCAGACAGATTGAACAAACCCTTGCGTCTGTGGGAGTCAGTGTCAGGAGAGTGACCGCTTCCCGACCAGGTCTCCGCCCAAAACCCCGGCCGATTCCGATTCAATCGTCCACCGTTATCACAAGATTAAATCGACGACCTGATCAAGGAGCAAACCAGGAACGAGTAGCACGATACGTACGCGGGAACGTGCGAGCGGGCGAAGTGAGGACCACTGACAGTGATCTCATCATTCTTGGAAATGTGGAAGCTGACGCTAGCATTCACGCTGGTGGCGACGTAATCGTATGGGGATCGCTCCTTGGCAATGTCCAGGCTGGAGCTAACCCGGCAACAAACGACGCAACGGTATGCGCGCTTCATTTTCAACCAACCCGGATCCAGATCGGCAGAAAAGTCGCCACTCCGTCGAACGAGGATATATTTGATACATCCACCCCGCAGGAAGCGTATCGGGATGGGAACAGCATCTTCGTGAAACCATGGCAAATCGTCGAAGACGGGAGCTAAACGAATGTATGGGCATCGACCGAAATGACACCTGCTGGATCCGCGTTCATTCCCCCTGGGCCAATACATCACATCGGCATTGTCGTGGATGATCTCGATGCCGCTATCGAAGCCTACCGCAACATCGGCTGGGAACCAGGAGAAACCGTCCGGCTTCTTGACCAGCAGGTTGATATCGTCCCGGTTCAGGCTGACGAAAGCTGGATAGAGATTCTCAAACCACTCAGTCAGGATTCCGCAATCGGTCGCTACCTCGATTCACGGGGACCGGGATTTCATCATGTCGCCTACCTGGTCGATAACCTCGATGCCACGCTGGAGTCATTGAGATCCAGTGCCATCGAACTCATCGATGAACAACCGCGTATCGGACTCCATGGCTGGAAAATCGCCTTCTTGCACCCGCGATCCTGTGCTGGAGTATTAACCGAGCTGGTGGAGCGAGGAAGTACAATCTAGCCGCGGGCTGTGAGTTCAACAGTTGTCAGCAGGAGGCAGAGTCGTGGCGGCACAGGAAACCCATCAGGAAAAACGAACAACTACATCAGGAATTGAGATCGATCCCGTCTATCAAGCCGGACGTGAGATCTCGAACGAGCTGCCTGGTGAGTTTCCGTACACCCGAGGTGTCTATCCAAGGATGTACCGCGACCGATTGTGGACGATGCGCCAGTATGCCGGTTTCTCCTCGGCAGAGGAGACTAACAAGCGGTTCAAATTGCTACTGGAGCGTGGTCAGACTGGATTGAGCGTAGCCTTCGATCTGCCGACCCAGCTGGGTCTGGATGCCGACGATCCTCGCGCCATCGCGGAAGTTGGCCTGGTTGGGGTGTCGATTTCAACACTCGACGATATGCGGCGGCTCTTCGCGGGCATCACTCTCCAGGATGTGACCACCTCGATGACGATCAACGCCCCTGCGTCGGTGCTCCTGTTGATGTACCAGCTGGTAGCCGAAGAACAGCAGGCGGATCTTCGCCAGCTAGGCGGCACCATCCAGAACGATATTCTCAAAGAATACTGCGCGCGGGGAACCTATATTTTCCCACCTCGCCCGTCGATGCGACTGGTAACCGACACGTTCGCGTACTGCGCCGAAACGCTGCCTCGCTGGAACACGATTTCCATCAGTGGCTACCATATCCGCGAGGCAGGTTCGTCAGCCGTCCAGGAAGTCGCCTTCACGCTTGCCAACGGTTTAGCTTATGTAGAGTCGGCTATCCAGGCTGGACTGCACATCGATGACTTCGCGCCTCGATTGTCATTCTTCTTCAACGCGCACAACAACTTCTTCGAAGAAATTGCAAAGTACCGGGCAGCCCGGCGACTCTGGGCGAACACAATCCAACAGCGTTATGAACCGGATAACCCTCGTTCGCTCATGTTACGGTTTCACACGCAAACAGGCGGTTCGACGCTCACCGCCCAGCAACCGTTGAACAATGTCGTCCGGGTGACGATGCAAGCGCTGGCTGCCATCCTTGGTGGAACCCAGTCTCTACATACGAACGGCTACGATGAAGCGCTGTCGTTGCCTACCGCCGAAGCCGCCACGCTGGCGTTGAGAACACAGCAGGTTATCGCCTTCGAAAGTGGCGTCGCGGATGCCGCTGATCCGCTGGCTGGCTCGTACCTGATCGAGAATCTCACCGATCAGATTGAGTCAGCCGCCCTTGAGCTCATCAGCAACATTGAAGAACGAGGTGGCGCAGTCTCCTCGATCGAGAGCGGATTCATGCAGGACCAGATCGCTGAAAGCGCATATGAGTGGGAAATGTCGGTTCAGAATGGTGACCGAAAAATCGTCGGCGTGAATTTTCAGCGCGACGAACAACCGCCAGAAGTTCCTCTACATGCAATCGAACGATCTACTGTCCGGCGTCAGATCCAACGCACCGCTGAGCACAAAGAACAACACGATCAACAGCCTGTAGAAGCGGCGTTGCTGCGCATATCCTCGGCTGCCAGAGGGAATCAGAATCTGTTGCCGGTTATGCGAGAGGCACTGCTCACGGGGGCTACACTCGGCCAGATCTGTGATACGCTGCGCGGCGAGTGGGGTGAATACCGGCCTGGTTTTTGATGCCAGCCAGGCATCCCACAGCCGAAACCAGGGAAATGGGGAGGATTGACGCAGCGCTCCATGCGATCAGAACAGGAACGATTCCAGCGACGCATCGACGAGATCTCGGTCCACAACGATGCATCTGCCGAACGGCAGTCACAGCGCGGAAAATTGTCAGCACGGCAGCGAGTGGAGATGCTGCTCGATCCAGACACATTTGATGAGTTAGACGCATTCGTGCAACATCGCTCAACACTCCCCGGAATGGAACGATCCAGGCCTTATGGCGACGGTGTTATAACCGGACTCGGAGAAATTGATGGACGGAAGATCGCTGTCTTTTCCATGGATTTTTCCGTCTATGGCGGTTCTTTGGGAGAAGCCTACGCGACAAAGATGATGAAAATCATGGATGTTGCGCTAAAAATTGGCTGCCCGATCATCGGGATTAACGACTCCGCAGGAGCGCGCATCCAGGAAGGCGTCGAAGGGCTGGCTGGATATGGCGAGGTGTTCTGGCGAAATGTGCAGGCGAGCGGGGTTGTACCGCAAATATCAATCATTGCCGGTCCATGTGCGGGCGGAGCTGTCTACTCGCCGGCCATGACCGATTTTGTGATTATGGTCGAAGACATCTCACAGATGTTCATCACTGGTCCCGATGTCGTCAAAACCGTCACCGGCGAGGACGTCACCCACGAGGCCTTAGGTGGCGCTGGCACACACAATAGCCTCTCCGGGGTTGCTCACTTTTCGGCCGCCGACGAAGAGGAGTCGTTTGACCTGGTTCGAGCGTTGCTCTCCTTTCTCCCTTCCAACAACGTAGATGATGCCCCTGCCTATCAGACTGCCGACGATCCGAATCGAGAAGATCCAGTACTCGATACCCTCATCCCCGAAGAACCGGTCCGTTCCTACGACATGCACGACGTCATAGGACGAATCGTGGATGAGAGCGAGTTCCTCGAAGTTCAGCAGAACTGGGCGCGCAATATCATCACCGGTTTTGGCCGCCTGGATGGAAAGACAGTCGGAGTCGTCGCCAACCAGCCAAATGTGCTGGCTGGCACGCTCGACATTGATGCATCATCAAAAGCCAGCCGGTTTGTGCGATTTTGTGACGCATTCAACATCCCACTCGTCACCTTCGTCGATGTACCTGGTTTTCTCCCCGGAGTGCAGCAAGAACACGCCGGCATAATTCGACATGGCTCAAAACTGCTCTACGCCTTTTGCGAGGCGACAGTCCCGAAGGTGACGGTGATAACTCGCAAGGCATATGGCGGCGCATATGTCGTTATGTCGTCCAGATCAATTCGTTCAGATATTAATTTTGCCTGGCCAACCGGTGAAATCGCGGTCATGGGATCAGAAGCTGCTGTCCGGTTGATCTATCGACGAGAAATAGCCGCTGCCGAAGATCCAATCGCGAAAGAAGCTGAGCTTGTTGAGGACTATCGACGCCAGTTTGCAACGCCGTACCAGGCAGCGGGAAGAGGACACATCGAAGCGGTGATCTGGCCTAGAGAAACGCGTCGAAAACTAATCCAGGCACTGGCGGCACTCTCGACCAAATACGAAGCCCGGCCTGCCCGAAAACATGGAAATATTCCGCTTTGAAGAATGTTGACTACCTGGGTGTGACCCGCGAAGATCCGTCTCCTGCGATCGTTGCGGCGATTGTCGCCGCCTTCATTTCACTAGCCAGGGTAGCGCCTGAACAGGTTTCACGTTGGGAACGCAGAAATCGACCTGGAAAACCGTGGAATGGCCGAGATAGACCGAACTGGTCAAGACAGAACAATAATATGCGGTTGAACCGGTGAAGAGGAAGTAGTCGTGAAAAAAGTTCTGGTTGCCAACCGGGGAGAGATCGCATTGCGAGTGATGCAAGCCTGCCGGGAGGAAGGACTGACCACCGTAGCGATTTTTATGGATGGCGAAGAGTCCTCAATTCCAGTTAGGTACGCCGACGAATCGATCAAACTGATCTCTGACCAACCAATTGCCTACCTCGACATTCAGGCTGTCATTCGCGCGGCAATTGCAACAGCATCTGATGCGGTCCATCCAGGCTATGGATTTCTGGCAGAGAATAGTGCATTTGCAACCGCCTGCCAGAAGGCCGGGCTTGTCTTTATCGGTCCACCTGCACCGGCAATCGCGATCATGGGTGACAAAGTGAAAGCCCGTGAAACGGCCATCGCTGCCGGAGTTCCGGTCGTCCCTGGCTCAGCGGGAGAGCTGGATGTTGCAGGGGCTATCTCCTTTGCCAGTGAAACCGGCTACCCGATTGCCCTGAAAGCCGCTGGTGGCGGTGGCGGTCGCGGATTCCGAGTCGTACACGCTGAAGCCGAGATGTCCAGAGCATTTTCCAGCGCGAGCGAAGAAGCGCAACGATATTTTGGCAACCCGGTGATCTATGGCGAGAATTACCTCCAGCGCCCCAGACACATTGAAATTCAGATTCTGGCTGATACGCATGGCAATGTACTTGGCCTCGGCGAGCGCGACTGCTCGATCCAGCGGCGGCACCAGAAATTGATCGAAGAAAGTCCGTCACCGGTGATGAATCCACAGCTGCGTTCCAGAATGAATGAAGCTGCAGTGCGGCTGGCCAGTAAGGTCGGTTACGTTGGCGCGGGAACGATCGAGTTTCTCGTCGCCGATAACGAGTTCTTCTTTCTGGAGATGAACACGAGGATTCAGGTCGAGCATCCGATCACCGAGCAAGTCACCGGCGTCGATCTGGTTCGGGAACAGCTTCGGATAGCTGCCGGTGCGCCACTGTCATTCACGACCGCGCCAGACATGCGTGGCCATGCCATCGAGTGCCGGATCAACGCCGAAGATCCAGCGCGTGATTTTGCTCCAAGTCCCGGGACGCTGACGATGTTTAACCCGCCAACTGGCTTTGGTGTCCGTGTCGATGCCGGAGTGAGGACTGGCAGTGCCGTTGATCCACGTTTCGACAACCTGATCGCGAAACTGGTCGTTGCTGGCCAGAATCGGCAGGAGGCGTTGAGCAGGCTATCTCGCGCGCTCGATGATTTTAAGGTGAGCGGTGTCGCGACAACGATTCCGCTCTTCAAATTGTTGATTCGCCAGCCAGACTTTCAGGAAGGCGTGTACCATACCGGATACTTGGAACAGTCCGGTCTGGCCGACCTCCTGACACCCCATGAACCTGAATCGCCCAGGGATGACATCAGCGATGAATCTGTCACAGTCATGGTGAATGGTCGTCGATATCAGGTGACTTTGCCCGCGGAGCTGTCCAGCCGCACAGCTGGCTCCAGTCAACCAAAACGCCGATCACTTCAAAACCGTAGCGCACCGGCTGGCCATCAGGCAGCCGAGTTAACAAGCCCGATTCAAGGAACCGTGACGTCAGTGCATACGGAATCAGGCGCAGATATCGAAACCGGCCAGCTCATCTGCATCATCGAGGCGATGAAAATGGAAAACGAGATCGTGGCTCATCGGAGCGGCAGCATCACGAGTCTGGCAGTCGAACCCGGACAAACCATTGGATCAGGTGATCTAATTGTGATGATCGAGGATCCTTCGCCAGAAATCTCATAGAGAACCCAATTTAAACGTACAGGTTGTACGTACACCACTCAGACGGCTATACTGTGGATAACAGTGGGGCGATGTGGGGAAAAGTGGGACCGAATGGGGATAACTCATTTGGAGCGTCGCCAGACGGAGCCGGAGACGCCTGAGTGTTCTTAGGTCAATTTCGACACAATCTTGATGCCAAGGGAAGGTTGACCCTTCCAGCGCGGTACCGCGACCAACTATCTGATGGCATGGTCCTGACACGTGGATTTGACCGCTGCCTCCTTGTCTACCCACTCGCTGGCTGGATGCCACTGGCTGATCGAGTGTCAGCGTTGTCGATCAGCGACCCGAATGTCAGAAAGTTACGCCGTGTCATGTTCTCTCAGGCGATTGACGCACAGCTCGATCGCCAGGGTAGAGTGCTGATACCGGCAAATCTGAAATCCCATTCATACATCGACCGTGAAGCGGTGCTGGTTGGCATGCACAACTTTATTGAAATCTGGTCGCCTGATGAGTGGGAGAGTCAGAACGATAGTCTTGACCAGGAGACGCCGATAATAGCCGAACGGTTAGCCGAGCTTATCTGATCAACCTGAACTGTGCGGGAGTGCTTATGAGACCAGTCATGTTATTTGATTCAGATCGAGCGCCTTCCGGGAACTCACGATCCGTGGCCAGACACAAAACGCAGACCAGGCATATCCCGGTCCTGACCAGGGAAGTAATCGACGCTCTTCTGCCGTCGCCGGGTGAAACATTTATTGATGGCACGTTTGGAGCTGGCGGGCATAGCCGTCTCATCGCTGAGCGTCTTCAACCGGATGGACTGCTGATCTGTATCGATCGTGATCCTTTGACCCGGATCTATTTCAAGCAATTGCACGCTGCTGGCTATGCTACCCGGTTGGAGTATGTCAGCGGTAGCTACGCAAACATGACTCGATACAGTCACGCATTTGGCGTCTCAAAGGTTGACGGGATATTACTGGATCTAGGATTTTCATCATTACAAGTTGATGATCCCCAGCGAGGGTTCAGTTTCCAGCACGATGGTCCGCTTGATATGCGTTTTAATCCAACCCAGGGCAAACCTGCGAGCGAGCTAATCAACGAGCTAACCGAACAGGAACTTCGACAGATAATCTACCGCTATGGCGATGAGCGGCAGGCAAATCGAATCGCCCGCGCCATCGTCCAGCGCCGCAGTCAGTCTCCAATAGTATCCACTTCCGATCTGGCGCAGATCGTCGAAAAAGCAAAAGGCGGAAGACGCGGCCGTAAAACCCACCCGGCTACCCGCACCTTTCAGGCATTCAGAATCGAAGTGAACAACGAATTAGGTGAACTGGAAGCCGGGTTGCAGGCCGCGGAACAGCTTCTGACCCCGAGCGGTCGCCTGGTGGTGATCACCTTTCACTCGCTGGAAGACAGAATCGTGAAGCAATTTATCGCCGCCGGAGTGAAGGGCTGCGTCTGCCCCCCTGAACAACCGGTCTGCACCTGCGGTCGCAAACCTACGTTACGCCGGGTGAACCGAATAGTGACGCCGACCGCTTCGGAAATCGCAGCCAATCCGCGTGCACGGAGCGCGAAAATACGTGTTGCGGAACGGTTACCATGAGCAGTTCAACACGAAACCGGGCTAGACGGACTTCGCCGTTCGAGAATATTCACCCAACGCAGACGCTGGAACACAACTTACCGTCCAAACGGACACAGCGCAGACTGAACGGCGCGATAATTTTTACCGCCGCAGCAGCACTCGTTGCCGCGGTTGGCATGCTGTACCTGCTGCAGACAAACCACATTGCCAATCTAGGCTACGAGATGAGCCAGTTGCAGCAGGAGCAGGCTGAGCAGGTTACTCACAATCAGCAACTCACTGCTGATCTCTCACAGTATCAGGCAATCGGTGACATCGAGCAGCAAGCAGCTCGGGAACTGGGCATGGAGCCAGCAGCGTCAACAGCATTCTTAACCGTGCAGCAACCTGACGTCGCTGAGCTATCCGTACCGAGCGCCGCACCGCCGGATCAACCGTCGTTTCTCGACAAGCTGTGGAATCGAATCGCTGGCAAAGGTCAGGCAAGCAATCAGGGATCCCGACAGTGACCGGAGAACAATCTGGCATTCCAAAATACCTCATGCCTCGAAGCCGCATACTTGTGATCTTCCTGGTCTTTGGGATATTTGTTGCCTGGATCGGAGTGCAGACGACCAGAGTGCAGATCGTTCGTTCTGACGAGTTGAGTGACGAAGCTGTCGCGAACCGGCTAAGCACCCAATCGGTTCCTTCCCAACGGGGGGACATTCTCGATGCGAATGGTATCCGTCTGGCTACCAACCAGCCGTCGGCCCGGGTATGGGCGATCCGGCCACAAATTGAAGATGTTCCAGCGCTGGCGGCTGTGCTTGCCCCAATTCTGGGACAGACTACTACTGAACTCATGGATCTGATGAACCAACCGGATCTTGAGTGGGTGTCGATCGCCCGTCAGGTTGCACCGGACGTTCTGGAAACACTGACGGCACTAAATCTGCCTGGCATTTATCTAGAACCAGTCCCGGGCAGAGTGTATCCCTCGGGTTCGTTTGCCGCTCATATCATCGGTTTTACCAATATCGATCACATCGGGAATTATGGAATCGAAGGATTTTACGATCAAACTATTGGCGGGCAAACAGGAACGCTGGCCGGGGAACGAGATGGCGCGGGGAACATCATCGCGCTGTCGGCTAGCACCTGGAATCCACCAGTGGACGGGGCGGACATCGTTCTGACAATTGACACTGGAGTCCAGCGGCTCGTTGAAAATGTACTGCGTGAGACCATCGTCGAATACGGCGCAGCCAGTGGCACGATTATCGTTCAGAATCCATCAACCGGCGCAATACTGGGTATGGCAAGCTGGCCGGTATTTGACCCGAATCAGTACAGCAACCAGACAGACGTTTCCGTTTTCACAAACCCTGCGATTTCAGAAAACTACGAACCAGGATCGACATTCAAAGCCATCGTTATGGCTATCGGAATCGACGATGGAGTCGTGACGCCTGACACCGTCCACAATGATGCTCCTGGCTATCTCGAAGTGCCTGACAACCCTCCTATCACGAACAACGATGGAGCGGTGTTTGGAGATGAGACGATGACCGAAGTTCTCGAACACTCGTCGAATCTCGGTGCGATATTCGTCGCCGAACAGATCGGCGCTGAACGAATGTATAGAAGATTCCAGGAATTCGGGATCGGAAAGAAAACCGGAGTCGACTTACAGGGAGAAGAGCAGGGTTTGCTCACAAAACCTTGGGAACGAGACTGGAACAACACCCTCTTCTACACCAATGCGTTTGGTCAAGGTGTTGCTGTCACCCCGTTGCAACTGGTGAATGCCTACTCAGCGATTGTCAACGGCGGCAAGCTCATGCGACCCTATGTCGTCTCTGAAGAACGCTGGCCGGACGGAACAATCGTCGAACACGAACCAACCGTCTCCCGCGAGGTCATTTCCGAACAATCGTCGGCGACGTTGAGAGAGATGCTCTATTCGGTAGCGGAAAACGGTAGCGGGATTTACGCCCAGGTGCCTGGCTACAAAATCGGCGCAAAAACCGGAACGGCGCAGATTCCAGATGGCGAAGGCGGCTACCTGGAGGACAGCACAACGGCGTCGGTTCTTGGTTTCGGCCCGGTGGACAATCCGCAATTCTCAGTTCTGGTAAAAATTGACGATCCGGTGGAGTCTCCCTGGGGCATGACGGTCGCCGGACCAGCACTTGGCAAGGTGCTGGCGGAACTCTTCCTTCTCTATGGCATTTCACCAACCGAGGAGATCCAATGATTCGACTACCGGACGTACTCGCTGGAACCAGTGGAACAGCCGAAGGCAACCTTGATAGCCAGCATCTGTTTCCGAACGTCATCCACGACTCTCGACAGGTTAAAAAAGGCGACCTCTTTGTCGCCATCAAAGGTGAACATCAAGACGGTCATTCTTTTCTCGGTCCGGCTCGTTTGAACGGAGCGGCGGCAGCGCTGGTGAACGAATCCTGGTTTGCCAGGGACAGGCTTGCCCCGCTCCCGGTCATCACCGTTCCAGACACGCTGGAAGCGCTTCAACAACTGGCAACCTACTGGCGATCGCTTTTCGACATTCCGGTTATCGGTATTACCGGGAGTATTGGTAAGTCAAGCACCAAAGAGGTTGTCGCAGCCGCGCTGAGTGACATATTCAACGTACACCGTAGCGCTGGCAACTACAACAACGAGATCGGTCTGCCACTCAGTGTGCTGCAGATAACGCCGGAGACCGAGGTGCTCGTTCTCGAGATGGGCGGAGCTTACGCAGCCGGCGAGATTACTGAGCTGATGGGAATTGCTAAGCCGCAAATGGGAATCGTCACAAACGTGACCCATTCCCATCTCTCACGCATGGGGTCGCTTGAAGCTATCGCGGAGACCAAGTCTGAACTCGTCGCCGGTCTACCTGAAGACGGAATCGCGATCCTGAATATCGATGATTCGCGAGTCAGCGCGATGAGTGAGGTGGCTCGATGCAGGGTTGTGTACTACGGGCTGGAAGCTGGAGCGGATTTCCGCGCCACGGAGCTGGAGAGTCTCGGGGTCGACGGCATCAGTTTTGTCCTTTCGCACGGCAACCGGCGCGATCACGTCCAGGTGCCGTTGATGGGGCTGCACAGCGTCCACGCAGCGCTGGCTGGAATCGCGACCGGCTATGAGATGGGACTCGGGCTGGACGATATCCTTCGCGGACTGGACCGCCCTGATCTTCAGCTCCGGTTGATCCTGACGCCTGGAATCAACGGATCAACACTGCTCGACGATCACTACAACGCAAACCCGAAATCTAGCTTCGCTGCCCTGGCGCTACTTGAAGAGATCCCTGCTAGACGGCGAATCGCGATATTCGGTGACATGCTTGAATTAGGCTCCTATGCCCGGCAAGGTCACGAGATTGTTGGTAAAAGGGCGGCTGCGGTTGCAGATCTGATTTTCACCGTTGGAGATCTGGCAAAGTGGATAGCCGAAGCAGCAGCCGCTGAGAATCCGAATGTTATGACGAGCCAGTTTGGCGACAAAGGAAGCCTGGTTTCCGCATTACGCGAGGTGTTGCAACCAGGAGATCTCGCGCTGATTAAGGGTTCACGCGGCGTACAGATGGAGACAGTCGTTGAAGCACTGGCTGAGGTTGATACAGAGGATCTGGATTGACATTGATTGATCTCTTTCCCGATGGCTCGATCATGCCAATCGATCCGCTGGACAATCTGGGCGTTTCCATGGCCCTCTCAGGCGTTGCATTTATCATCGCATTACTCATAGGAAAACCATACATTGATTTTGCTCGAAGACGTGGCATCGGCAAAAAAATCCGCATCGACGGACCGGAAGGACATCAGATCAAAACCGGCACGCCGACAATGGGCGGACTCATATTTACCGTTACCGTCCTTAGCCTCACTATCGTATTCAATATGTACGGAAGACTTTCCATGCTGCTGCCAGTCGGCGTGCTCATAAGCTGCTCGGTGCTCGGCGGCATCGACGATCGCCTGACCCTGGTAGGCGGAACGCGTGCCGGAATCACAGCCCGTTTCAAAATGGCATGGCTTACCTTCATCGCCATTGTCACCGCCTGTATCTTGTACTTCCCCCTCGGACTGAAAAGCATCTACATCCCATTTCTCGGCAAATACGATATCGGGCTGATCTACATACCGATTGCTATCGTCGTCTTTGTTGGCGCAGCCAATGCCGTCAACCTGACCGACGGACTGGACACACTGGCGGGCGGCACAGCCGCGGTAGCGTTTGTGTCCTACGGCATCATCGCCTTTTTGCAAGGTCAGGTTCAGATCGTCACTTTCTGTTTCATGATGACCGGTGCGTTACTGGGATTTCTCTGGTACAACGCCCACCCGGCTATGGTGTTCATGGGCGACACTGGTTCGCTGGCGTTGGGCGCCTGCCTGGCAACTGCCGCGTTCATGACCGGGCAATGGCTCCTGCTACCGGTTGTCGGGATCATATTCATTGCCGAGGCATTGTCGGTTATGTTGCAGGTTATCTACTTCAAGCGAACCGACGGCAAACGGATGTTCAGGATGACACCGCTCCATCACCACTTTGAACTCATTGGCTGGTCCGAAACACAGATCACCATGCGATTCTGGCTTATTGGCATGATGGGCGGCTTGCTCGGCGTCGCTCTGGCGCTTTTTCGATAGTAGTTCAGGCAGGCAAAGTTGACCGGCACTGACCCAAACAAGCTATACGGAAAACGAGTGCTTCTGCTGGGATTGGGCGTCAACCAGGGTGGCATCGGCATTGCCCGCTATCTTTGCCGCTCAGGAGCCGAGGTGACGGTCACCGATCTTCAACCGGCAGACCGGCTAACCGGCGCTCTCGAAGAACTGTCTGGTCTGCCAATACAGTTTTCGCTGGGAGGGCACCGGGAGACCGATGTCGACCAGGCTGAAATCATCGTCCGAAATCCAGGCGTCCCAGCAGATTCCCCGTGGCTACAGCGTGCCCGCGCTAACCAGGTCCGCATCGAAATGGAGATGACGCTCTTCTTTCGGGAATGCGAAGGAAGAATTATCGGTATCACTGGCACCAAAGGGAAAACGACAACCTCAACGATGGTAGCGTCGATGTTGAAACACAGTCGATGCGACACTGTGCTTGCTGGCAATATGGGCCGTAGCGCACTTGATGAATTGCCGAACATCACAGCGGCTACGCAGGTTGTCATTGAGCTGTCATCTTTCCAGCTTGAAGGACTCGATGAGCATCGCCTCGGACCCAGGATCGCTCTCATCACCAATATTTCACCTGACCATCTCGACCGCTACCGGTCGTTTGATGAATACGCCCGAACAAAAATGACCATCTTTGAACACCTTCCAGCACATGGATGGCGCATATTTTCCCGGAATGATGAAGTCATCAGAAGCCTGCTGCCATCGTCCACCTCGAATACCGCGACGTTCGGAACGGATAGCGTCCAATCGGACTATGCGACCGGCATAGACGAGCAGAGATTTTCTGGAATCTGGGACGGACAACCAATCGATCTTGGTGCGGTGAGCGCGTTGCCGTTACCCGGTGAACACGCCAGGATGAATGTGCTGGGAGCGGCAACGGCTGCCCTGGCTTCCGGAGTAGCTTCAACCTCCATCAAAGACGCGATTCCGCTCCTTCAGCCGGTGGAAAATCGGTTGGAAACCATCGCGACTGTCAACGATGTGAGATATGTCAATGACACCACGGCTACGGTGCCAGAAGCTGCGGTCGCAGCGATTCGCGCTTTTCCTGGTAGCCGAATCATCGTTATTGCCGGTGGTTCCGAAAAACATCTGGATCTAACAACGTTTGCTAACGAGCTTGTTGAGCAGGTCTACCGGGTAGTGTTGCTGAACGGTGACGCGACTGCCCGGCTGCAACACCTGCTCGAAGCAAGATCATTCACCGCTGTCGATGGTCCGTTCCTTACGATGAAGGATGCCGTAAACCAGGCTGCCAGTGTAGCCTCCCCGGGTGATGTCGTCTTACTCTCGCCGGGTTGCGCGAGTTTTGGCATGTTCCGGAATGAGTTCGAGCGAGGAAATGCGTTCCGCGCTGCTGTAGCCCAGATTGAGAGCCGCCAGCTATGAGCCGTCAACGCAAATCAGCGCTGCGCCGGGGTCCTCGCTATCACGACCCGGACTGGTGGTTGCTGGCAATCTTGCTCACGCTCGTGATGTTTGGGACTGTCATGATTTTTTCGGCTACTTCAGGGATGGGAGTAGCAAGTGGCAGTAATGAGTTCATGTTCCGTCAGATCGTCTTTGCGCTCGTTGGCTTCGCTGGATTGCTCATTGCAATGAACATCGACTATCACGTCTATCGTCATCTGGCCGTGCCAGCGTTAGTGCTTGTACTCTTTATCCTGATCCTGCTTTTGTTCCTGGCGGAGGATGTGAACGGCGCCCGTCGCTGGTTCGATCTCGGTGTTATCCAGCTGCAACCCAGCGAACTGGCAAAACCAGCCATCATTTTCTACCTTGCTGGATGGCTGTGTTCCAAAGGTCGCAAGATTCGGACTGTTTCTTTTGGCCTGGCACAGTTTGCAGCCGTGATGGGCTTGGTTGTCGGCCTGATCATGCTGGAACCTGATCTCGGCACGTCACTGTTGATCAGCACGATCGGGCTGGCGATGTTTTTCGTGGCTGGCGCACAGATCGCTCACTTCGCAGCTGCAATTACGACCGGTGCTTCGCTCTTTCTGGTCCTGGCCCTGTCATCGCCGTATCGGAAAGAACGAATAACTGCATTTCTCGATCCTGAATCAAATCTCCAGGAAACCGGTTGGCATCTCCTTCAAGCGCGTTACGCGCTGGGTTCCGGTGGCTTGACTGGCGTCGGGCTAGGCGCAAGCCGTCAGAAGTTTAGCTGGCTTCCAGCTCCCCACAATGACGCCATTTTTGCCATCATCGGCGAAGAGCTTGGCTTGATCGGCGCTGGATTTGTGCTGCTGCTCTTCGTCATTCTCGGGTACAGGGGATACCGCATAGCACGCTCCGCCCCGGATGAGTTTGGGATGCTGGTCGGGGTTGGCCTGACAACATGGCTCATTTTTCAAGCTGTATTCAATATTGGCGGCGTCACCTCGTCGATGCCCTTTACCGGCATTACCTTGCCATTTGTGAGCTACGGGGGCTCATCTTTGATAGTCTCGATGACGGCGCTGGGTATATTACTCAACATTTCAAGGCAAACCGTCCGGTTGCCCTCGAAGGTCCGGAATCCAGCATCGGATTATTTGAAACAGACGCCAGAGGAAGCTCCAGTGTTTCACCAGAAGCTGAGTTCCAGTCCGAACACTGCCGTCACCAACCGTGAAATGACCTCTCAGCTAGATGTGACGGTTCCACTTCCGGGACAGCAACATCAGCATCTGCCAGAACGGAAGTCGCCCGGATGACCGGCATATCTCCCACACCAATCGCGGGTGAGCTACCATCACCTCCTGCAAGCATCCATCTCATCGGCATTGGCGGAATAGGTGTCAGCGGTCTGGCGCGGATGCTACGCGACATCGGCTACTCCGTCTCCGGGTCCGACATGTCCAATTCACCGGTCGTCGAGAGTTTACTTGCGGAGGGATTCACGGTATCAATCGGCCATCGCGCCGAACATGTCCGCGCCGCAGATCTTGTCGTAACGACAGCTGCAGCGCCTGCGCACAATCCTGAATTGCAAGAGGCCCGCCGGTTGGGAATTCCGGTCGTCAAGCGCGCTGCCTTGCTCGGGCTGCTATCTCGCAACAGCACATTGCTGGCGGTTGCCGGATCACATGGGAAATCCACCACTTCAGGGATGGCCGCAGTTGCATTTACTCAGGCGGGACTCGATCCAACCTACGCCGTTGGCGCGATTGTGCCGGAATTCGGAACCAATGCAACGCTCGGCAGTGGTGATCTGTTCATAGCGGAAGCCGACGAGTACGACCGGTCATTCCTCTGGCTACAACCCGATGTCGCCATCGTCACCAACATTGAGCACGACCATCCGGATCTGTTCCCGGATCTGGAATCGGTGATCGACGTTTTCACCGAATTTGTCCGCCAGATAAAACCTGGAGGCACTCTTATTGCTTGTGCGGACGACCCCGGAGTAGGTCAGTTGCTCGCCTCGCGCAACTTCCCTGATGATGTTCTTGTGACATCCTATGGAAGGACCGGAACTGGTTGGCGTTGGCAGGGTGAAAACGGGATTGTAACGCCCGAAGGCATCATGATGACGTTGCATCTGCGTGTGCCAGGCAGGCACAATCAGATGAATGCGCTAGCGGTACTGGCTGCCGGTGTCACGCTGGGTATTGATCCGGATGGATTGATCACAGGACTTGAACGGTTTGCTGGAATCGGACGCCGGATGGAGGTTGTCTACGAAGACGAACATACAACCATCATCGATGACTATGCGCATCATCCAACCGAAATACGGGCGACCATACAGGCAAGCCGCGAAGCATACCCGAATCGAAGGATACTGGTAATCTTTCAACCTCACACCTATAGCCGAACCAGAGCGTTGCTCCCGGAGTTCGCTTCTGCGCTGGATCTTGCGGATGCCGTCGTCCTCACCCCTGTCTATCCAGCCCGTGAAATCGACGACCTTGGTGTTAGCTCTGAGTCTATCGCCGGGCTGATGAGGACCGGGGCTGAGGTTGGAGATTCAGTTGACGATTCAGCCCGCATCGCTCTTGCCACCGCGTTGCCTGGAGACGTCATCCTTGTCGTAGGCGCGGGAGACATTTACACCGCCTCGGAGATTCTGGCGAACGAACGGGGGAGATCGGGATGAGAACTGTTCGAAAGACCGGGCCGGAACCAATCACTCTGCGAGTCAATGATGATGAAGAACTGACTATTCAACGGCAAGCGAGAAGCGACCTCTACTCAACGTTTCGAGTTGGCGGTCCGGCTGACTATCTCGCCCGAGCCGGAACAACCGGTCAAATATCTATCGCGCTGGCATGGGCACGGCAAAACAATCAACCTGTGACGGTTTTCGGCGGTGGCTCAAACATGCTGATCAGTGACCGTGGTATCCGCGGTTTGGCGCTCATCGTGCGCCGTCCTGGGAAGGCGGTGGAGAAAGATCTTGAAATGCTGGATGAAACCAGTCACGAGATTCACATTCGCGTGCCTTCAGCCGCGCCACTCTCCTGGCTGGGAAAAACAGCCTCTGACCGGGGCTGGGCTGGACTGACCTGGGCTGTTGGACTACCGGGTAATGTTGGTGGCGCTACGGTCAACAACGCTGGTGCACATGGGACAGAATTCAAAGATCACCTGGCAGGTCTCCGGATTATCGACGAAGCCGGCACTATCACCGAGCACGATAGAAGCTGGTTAAATCCTTCTTACAGGCGGACCGAGTTGAAAGCAGCAGGCAATCCGCGCCATTCAGTTGTCACGGATGTCACACTACGTCTCCCCGTTGGCGATCCGGAAATGCTCAGGAACGAAGCAAACGAGAATGCCGATTACCGCCACCTGAGCCAACCGACAGGCGCGTGTGCCGGGTCAATATTCCAAAATCCGTTGGATACCTACTCGGGACTCATCATCGAGCAACTCGGACTAAAGGGAACCAGGGTCGGTGGTGCGGTAGTTTCCGAGAAACACGCGAATTTCATTGTGAATGACGATGGCGCAACGGCACAAGACATCGTTCAGCTTATCGAACTGGTACAGGAACATGTTCGCGCTGAAACAGGAATCGAACTCAAACCAGAAATAGAGCGTATTGGTGAGTGGTAGTTCTCATTCAAATTCAGGAAATAATCGACCGCTGAGGATCGGTGTGATTTTCGGCGGCAGGTCCGCCGAGCACGATGTTTCGCTCCGATCGGCTGAGACGGTGATGGCTGCGCTTCAATCCGCCGGCCATATCGTCGTTCCAATCGGCGTAACAAGGGAAGGTCGCTGGCTAACATCGGGAGATCCGATGCTCGAACTCCAGGCTTCTTCACCCTTGTTCTCAATCGCCGATGGAAACCGTGGAACGCCAGGGAAAGTGATCGACAATGTCGAGGAACTTGCCCTGGAGGGCATACGCTCAAGTCAGATCTCCGCGGTGCCAGACAGCAGCTGGAGCGGAGAGCTAGACGTTATTTTTCCGGTGCTGCATGGTCCGATGGGTGAGGACGGCACTGTCCAGGGACTCTTCGAACTGGCAGGCATACCGTTCGTCGGATCAGGCGTGATGGCTTCTTCAGTTGCCATGGACAAATCTATGGCAAACCAGATACTGGCTCAACATCAGATCCCGCAAGCTCGATGGTCAACCATTCGCCGGCGAGACTGGATTCAGAACCATGAACTGATTGTGGATCGAATAGAAGAAGATTTTGGTTACCCGTGCTTCATCAAACCGGCAAACCTCGGCTCAAGCGTCGGCATCTCGAAAGCGCATTGCCACCAGGAACTGCTTGCTGGAATGGAGGAAGCAGCCCGGCACGATCGAAAAATCGTGGTTGAGGAATGTATCGAAGGCCGCGAACTCGAAGTGTCTGTCCTTGGAAACGACAGTCCGATTGCCTCAGTTGTCGGTGAGGTGATTCCGGGACACGAGTTTTATGATTACGAAGCGAAGTACGTGGACGACTCGTCAGATCTGAAGATTCCGGCCGATATTCCAACCGGCATATCTGACAGAATCCGAGAACTGGCGATACAAAGCTACCTGGCTCTCGACTGTGCCGGTATGGCCCGGGTCGATTTTTTCCTGACGGAACCGGATCAGCAGATATTGCTCAACGAAATCAACACCATCCCCGGCTTCACTTCTATCAGCATGTATCCGATGCTCTGGGAAGCAACCGGTGTCCCCCTGCCTGAGCTGGTGAATCGATTGATCGAGCTGGCGCTGGAGCGGCACGATGAACGCCACAGCTAGCAACCCTCGAGTCAGGGCAGGTCGTCCGCCGTTGAAAAGCCGGATCGGAGACTGGTTTGCGGATACGTTGCGAACTGGCCGCGTACCAGCTCTCCTGGTAGTTGTGATAGCCGGGATCATTGTTTACGGACTTCTCTTTACATCTGACTATGCGGTGGATGACATCTCGGTCAGTGGCGCGGATTTTGGCGATCCGGAAGAGATAGCTCTTGCTTCCGGCGCATTCGGCATATCGGTCTACAGGTTGGATCCGGATGAAATAGCGAGAAACATTGGCTCGTTGCCATACGTCAGCCAAAGTGAGGTCGTGCTCCACCCTGCCGGAAAAGTCGATATAACTATCGTAGAAAAGCAACCTGCGCTAGCCTGGCGAGCTGGCACGGATCTGTATCTTGTCGACCTGTATGGAACCACAATCGGAACGACTTCCTCTTCACCACTGACAACCGTCTACCTGGAAAC
>CAZNYB010000013.1:0-4415 GCA_964577155.1 uncultured Thermomicrobiales bacterium
GACCGTGGCAGCCATCGCCGATTGATCAGGTCAAATTCTGGAAATTGAACGAGTAGTCGTCATATGTTCCAAGCGTCTTTGATGTGTGTTGCCTGGGTATGCAGTATACGGTGACACATATCAGTTGAGATCTAACAACCGGTCGCATAGAACCACTATGCGACCGGTTTCGTATACCATAGTAACTATCAAAGCATGCACCGGAGCTGCGCTGATGATTTTTGGGGAAATGATTTCGTTGCTCCACTGCACCAGATAGCGACCGTCCTCGCTTCATACCCGAAATGGCGAGACAGGCAACCGCTAAGTGTATCCGTTCTTACCATCTTCTGATGGATTTGACCGATAGAATGGCTGGTATTGACGATAGCGCATGTTATGATGGTCACATCATGTATGTTCCCTGAGAGAAGGGGAAGAACAAGTCAAGCCTGGTGGTCGGGTACATCTGGGCTCTAATAAGAGGTACTGGCCGGCAGGTCAGTGGTTTTGGAAGCAGGTGAAATGGGAAGGTACATCGTTCGCCGGGTTCTTACGGCGATACCGACGCTGATCGCTATCAGCTTCATTATCTTCGGGATTCTTGCGCTGGCGCCTGGCGATCCACTGTCAGACCTGGCGCTCAATCCACAGATTCCGCCGGAGGTTCAGCAGAAACTCCGCGAAGATATGGGGTTGGAAGATCCGATTGCTGTGAGGTATGTCCAGTGGGCTAAGGGGATGTTTACCGGTAGTTTCGGGGTTTCATTCACGACCAAACAGCCGGTTATCAACGACATCAAGGAGCGTTTACCCCGTACCTTATGGATCAGCGGCACAGCGCTGCTGGTCGGAATACTGATCGCCATTCCAGTCGGCGTGCTGTCTGCGGTGAAACAGTATTCGGTCTTCGACCAGGTCGCGACGACGCTGACCTTCTTTGGGTTCTCAATCCCAACCTTCTTCACCGGTCTGCTTTTCATACTGTTATTCAGTATTAAGTTAGGCTGGTTACCGTTTATATACAGGTCTACATTGGAAGAGGACAAGTGGTCACTTGACTGGTTTGTTGCCATGTTCAAGCAATCCATTATGCCAATCATGGTCCTTGGCCTCTTCCAGGCAGCGCTGCTCACCAGATATGTTCGTGCCTCGATGCTGGAGACCATCCACCTTGACTTTGTGCGGACGGCTCGTGCGAAGGGTCTTCGCGAGCGAACAGTCATCTACCGCCACGTATTGCGAAATGCGTTGATCCCGGTGGTGACCATCGTCGCCCTCCAGCTTCCAGGTGTGATCACCGGCGCTGTCATCACGGAGCAGATCTTCCGTGTGCCAGGACTTGGACGTCTGTTGATCGAATCGATTCAGCAGAACAACACTCCGGTCGTGATGACGGTCACGTTCCTGTTCTCGATTCTGGTGGTGACGTTTAACCTGATAGCCGATATTATCTACGGGGTTCTCGATCCGAGAATCAAGTACTCGTAAGCAGCAGGGAAGGATTTAAAGATGGCTGAAGCAACTGGTTCCAGATCTGAAGCTGCTTCCAAGAGACTTGAACTTGGAGCGTTAGCAACCGGAAAACCGCGTTCACTATGGAGCGATGCCTGGAAACAATTCAGGCGTCACCGGCTCGCGGTGATGGGTCTGGTTGTGATGACCGGCCTCATCGTACTGGTGATTGTTGGTCCTATTCTGTGGCCTAAGAGCACCGGTGACATTGACTTTACAAACTCGCTGAAATCACCTTCCCTCTCCCATCCGATGGGAACTGACGACCTCGGTCGCGATATCTTTGCCCGGATCCTGGCAGGTGGACGGATATCCATAGCGGTCGGGTTCGTTGCCGTGTTCATTTCAATTACGCTCGGCACGGTTATCGGAGCGGTTTCAGGCTTCTTTGGCGGCTTCACCGATTCGCTGCTGATGCGCTTTACCGACATGATGATTTCGCTGCCGATTCTGCCGCTGCTCCTTCTGACGATTTATCTGTTCCGTGATTCGTTGCGTGAAAAGTTCGGCCCTGACCTTGGCGTGTTCATTCTGATTGTAGGCCTGATCGGCCTGCTATCCTGGATGGCTTCCGCCCGTCTTGTCCGGGCATCATTCCTCTCTGTCAAAGAAAAGGAATATATCGAGGCTGCTTACTGTGTCGGCGCTTCCCGGACATCAATCATGTTCAAGCATATTCTGCCGAACGTGCTCGGACCGGTTATCGTTGCCGCAACACTCGGTGTTGGCGCTGCGATTATTACCGAATCATCTCTGTCATTCCTCGGGCTTGGCTTCCCGCCAGATGTCCCGACCTGGGGCCGGCTGCTCTTTGATGGCAAAGACTTCATGCAACTGGCCGCCTGGATGGTTATCTTCCCAGGTGTGATGATTTTCCTGGCTGTGCTCTCGATCAACTACATCGGAGACGGTCTCCGTGACGCGCTGGACCCGCGCCGGACATTGTAGAGTCGATAACAGAATCAATTAGATTCGCAGCAGCCCGCTCGGTTTAGAGCGGGCTGTTTTTCGTTCCTTTCTTCACCCACAACTGGCACAATCCACTATCGGAAGGTCGGTGACAACGGCTTGTTCCGCTGGTGGAACACACTGGATCAATTAATGAATGCAATTCGATTGTTGATGCCAGGGATCAATCGGCTGGAGATGCAAAGAATGAATCCCAAGTATGTGACCGGTACCCGGGAGGGAAACGTTCGTTGAGATTAAGATCTGTAGCCGATGGCACGAGCTACCCTGCAACCGAGATACGGTGGCACGACGACACCGGTAACTTGCTGGAAGTTGAGCTTGACATCTCTCCCCTGGACAAAACGTTGTTTGACCGGCGACTTGGCTCCTACCAACATCCGATTGCCTCGGGTGTCTGGCGGTACCGTGAGCTCATGCCTTCATTCCCGGACGATTCGATTGTTACGAAACCCGAAGGCAACACAAATCTCTACTACGATCAACGTCTGAACGACATTGCCGGCACTGACGTCTGGTTCAAACATGAAGGCGAAAATCCGACCGGCTCATTTAAGGACCGCGGCATGACCGCAGGAATCAGCCATGCCTGCTGGGTTGGCGCAACCGCGGTCGCCTGCGCTTCGACCGGCAACACAAGCGCTTCACTCGCATCCTACGCAGCCGCAGCCGATCTTCCTGCAATCGTATTTATTCCTGAAGGGAATATCGCCGCCGCGAAGCTGGCTCAGACTGTCGCCTATGGAGCGCACGTCATTCAGGTGCGCGGTGACTTCGACGCCGCGATGCGTCTTGTTCGTGAAGCATCAGCACAAATGGGCGTCTATCTGTTGAACTCCTTGAATCCATTTCGGCTTGAGGGGCAGAAGTCGATCTTGTTCGAATCGTTGCAACAACTCGACTGGAAATTGCCGGACTGGATTATCGTTCCTGGCGGAAATCTCGGGAATGTCAGCGCTCTTGGGAAAGGATTGCGTGAAGCGATGCTGGCGGGGCTGATCGACTCGATGCCGAAAGTCGGTGTCGTTCAGGCGGCCGGCTCTGCTCCGTTTGCGGCGGCATTCCAGAACAATTTTGGCGATCTCGAGCCGGTGGAAGCAGTGACCGTGGCAAGCGCAATCCGAATTGGCAACCCGGTGAATTACCAGAAAGCCCGGCAAGTCATACAAGAATCGGAGGGCATCGTTCTCAGCGTAACAGATGATGAACTGATGATCGCCAAGGCCCAGATCGATGGCGTTGGGATCGGGTGCGAGCCAGCTTCCGCGACCGGGCTGGCTGGCATTCGCCACCTTGTCGCTGATGGTGTCATTGCGCCGGGCGAACGGGTGTTGACCTACCTGACCGGCAATCTGATGAAGGATAGCGATGCAGTCATTGACTACCATCTTGGCGAACAGATTCAACCAATGGCCAATCGAGTGCTGGTGATTGATCCCGATATGGATGCGGTTCGACAGGCGCTGAATGAAATCCTTTAGCGTTTTCGCGCCAGCATCCAGCGCGAACCTTGGGCCTGGCTTCGACACCTTTGCCCTGGCGCTTGATTTGTGGACGAGCGTGGAGATCCAGCCAGATGGCAGCAACCGGCTGAAAATGGCGAGTGAGCTTGATCTGCTGGGTGGCAGGAATCTTGTCCTGGTGACGATCGACGAAACCGCCCGGCAGCTTGGTAGGGCTCATCCCGGCGGCATTGTTCGCATTTCAAGCGATGTGCCGATCGCTCGCGGATTAGGCTCATCGTCGGCTGCAATCGTGTGCGGGATGCTGGCAGCCAGTGTACTAACGAATTCCCCGATGACCGAGTCGGATCTCATAGACATCGGCGGAATGATCGAAGGACACGCGGACAATGTCGCAGCCGCGGTCCTCGGCGGCGTAACGGCTGCACTCCAGACTGAAACCGGATTTATCGCTGAATCGCTGGCGACGGAGTTTCCCTGGCAACCGGT
>CAZNYB010000013.1:4515-61091 GCA_964577155.1 uncultured Thermomicrobiales bacterium
GCGATAGGCAGGGCGATGGCGGAGGCAGGCAAGCAGACCGGCGTTCTGGGAAGAGTTCTTACACCGGAAGTTGTTTCAACCGGAGGTTATGTTTCAACCCGCTAGCACGAGCTTGACCGGCCGTCGGCCCTCGCCTGGGATGGCCGGTTTTGATACACTGGCCTACTGGCGATCAGCATCGCCAGAAAAATCAGCATTGACCTTTCAGCGCCGGCAGCAGATGAACGGCGCAAACCCGTTGGAAGGGGTCCCACAGGTGATTGAACCTGCGCTTATTACCCGACGTTACGAAATGATGATTGTTGTTGCCCCAACGGTAACCGAACAGGGGTTGCCGGCAGTGATCGACCGTGTCGTCAATTATGTTGATACCCATGGCGGCGAGGTCGAAGGACTTACTTATGAAAATCCGTGGGGAAGACGGCGTCTAGCCTATCCGATAAACAACTACCAGGATGCGTTCTACGTACTCCTCTATTTCAACGCAGTTGCCGATGCCATCACTCCGCTTGAGCGGTCGCTCCGACTGGATGAACAGGTCATCCGGCACCTGATTGTGAAATATGATCCTCTGGCCGACTACCTGGAGATGCCGACCCTGCGCCGTCCAGGTGAGGTTCTGGTCGAAGAGATCGAAGAAGAAGTCGAAGAACTTATCGATGGCGAAGTTGTCGCTGAAGCTGAAGCGATTATTGAGGCTGAGGCTCTTGATGAAGGTTCAGACGACTTCGAAGATGATGAAGATTTCGATGACGAAGATGATGATTATGATGACGACTATGACGACGATGACGAGTCTTAAAACCACTAGAGCAAACAGGAGCTGAGCTATGTCGATGTTTGGAAGTTATGGCCGCATCATGCTTGTTGGAAATGTAGGCCGTGACCCCGAGATGCGATACACGCCTTCCGGAACCGCGGTGACCAACTTCTCTATCGCGGTAAACCGGAGCCGCCGGGGGCAGGATGGTGAGTGGCAGGACGAAACAGACTGGTACCGAGTTACCTTCTTTGGACGTCAGGCAGAGATGGCAGACCAGCACGTCAGCCGAGGCATCAAACTACTGGTAGATGGCGAACCGTCCATTCAGACCTGGACTGGCCAGGATGGCGTTGAACGCACAAATGTCGAGGTGCGTGGGGACCGCTTCGTGATCCTGACACCGCGAGGCGAACGTATGGATCCAATGGGCGCTCAGGGATCCGGAGGGTCACAACCGCCGGATTCGTTTGACGACGAAGACCTGGACGACGTTCCTTTTTAGGTCATTCTGGATTAGCTTGAGAGGAAACATAGACCGATGGCTGAAGACAGGCAGCAACGGCGAAGTGACAACCAGGATCGGGAAAGATCAGGGTCTTACCGGGGGCCGCGACGTGAGGGATACAGTCGCGGTGGGGGCGGATTCTCCCGAAATCGCGGCAATATGCTGGCAGCTGACGGGATCGTCCACGTTGACTACAAAGATGTAAACCGGTTGCGGCGGTTCACCACCGATCTCGGAAAAATTGAGCCTCGACGAAAAACAGGATTGAGCGCGAAACATCAACGTTCTCTTGCCATCGCAATCAAACGGGCGCGGCATCTTGCCCTTATGCCATTCGTCGCGGATGGGGTCCGGGAAGGTCGACGAGACCGCCGGCGGCGTCGCCCCTGATTTCCCAGGACGTTACAGCAATAAGCAGGTTAGAGAAGGACATCCAGAGAACCACTGGGCATTCCAGTACAGGTTCGCGGAAGTGAACGGGTGTCCTCCGTCAGGAGCAGGTACTTTCCTATGGTAGACCGTGTGCGACGCTGGATTCGCCGAGATACGGATGAGCTTATTCGTCCGCAGCATATGACTCGCCGTGAAAAAGAACTCCGCCAGCGACGGTTGCTCTTTATCGGAACCGGCATTGCCGCGGGTGTCGTCGTCGTCGCGCTCCTCATTGGCGCTGTCTATCAGTATGTCATTTTTCCGAATCAGGCCTTCGCCACCGTCAACGGCGAGAAGATCTCCCGCGAGGACTACGTTAAATACCGCAAGTTCACACTCCTGCAGGAGACCGCTCAGGTCACCGAGCAATTGCAGTCAGCAGCGCCAGATCAACAGGCGCAACTCCAGCAGACCCTGCAAGGAATATCCGAAGAATACGCTGATCTTGAGGATGGCAATGCCCCGATTGATCCGGTGACGCTCCGGGATATGGTCAACAATACGCTGGCCGTTCAAGGATTGAGCGAATTTGGCTTGACGATAAGCGACGAAGAGTTGAACGCGTACGTCACCGAAATACTGCTTCAGATCGATCTTGAAGAACCAACACCGATCCCGACGACGAACCCGACTGCCGCTGCCTGGGCTACCGAGACGAGCGAGATCAGGCTAGAAGAAGCAACAACCACCGCTATAGCCAATCAAACTGCAGCCATCGAAACACGAGAAGCATTTGAAGCAACCCAGGAAGCAGACGCTTCCGCCACAGTTGAGGCTGGAGGCACACCGCCTCCGACCGCGACAGCGACGGAGGAGCCGACTGAGACACCGACATTGGCTCCGACCCTGGACCCCGATGCGCCGACACCAACGCTCGATCCTGATGAACCAACTCCGACTGAAGTTCCAACAGCGACCCAGACGCCAAGCGAAGCCGAGATTTTCGCTACGGGTGAGGAAGTCTTCGGCCAGCTTGAAGAGAATTTCCTTGACGCAGCCGGCATGAGCAAGTCGGATTTTGAACGCCTGGTGGCGGAACCAGCGCTTGCCCAGCAGATGATCACTGAGCAGCTTACCGCGGAGGTGACTGACACTGCCGAGCAGGTCCGGGCCTCGCATATACTGGTTCAGACCCTCGACGCTGCACAGGAATTAGTCGATGGCCGGCTACAGACAGAAGACTTTGCCACCGTTGCCGAAGAGGTGAGTATCGACGAAAGCTCGGCTGTCAACGGCGGCGACCTGGGCTGGTTTCCACGCGGGATCATGGACCCGGCATTTGAGGAAGCCGCTTTTGACATGGAAGTCGGTGAGATCTCAGAACCGGTACTCTCTCAATTTGGCTGGCATGTGATCATGAAAACCGGTCACGAGCAAGACCGACCACTCACTGTAGAGATGCTCAACCAGGTGAAAGCCGGGCTCTACGCGAACTGGCTCCGGGTGACCAAGGAAAATTCAGACATCGAGACTGATGTTCCGCTGCCGCCTGACGGATTCGACTCAGGTATTCAACAGGCGACCTAGCGTCAACCACAAGCTGTATCGTCGTCGGATATCAATGGACCTACCTGCATTCCAGGTAAGCTGTCATGACTTGATACGCTGAACGATAATCTTGGTGGCGGTTGCCGGCAGTCGGTTCAGTTCAGGGAGTGGCATTGGACGAATCCCGGTGGGAAGATCAGACCCAGCCTGAGCTGATGACTCACATCGATGGGTCGTTTCGCCGGTGGGAGGCTGCTCCTGGTCCAGGCACAGCCTATGGCATCTTGTTCCTGTCTACCGCTGTCGCCTGGGTGGTCCTGGCACTGGTGTTTACTCTCATGTCCGATGGCGCGCTTCGGTTTTTATTCGGGTTCATCGCCCTGATCGGGAGTGTTGCTCTTGCCGCACTGATCGTTCTCTTCTCCAGATTGCGGAGCATTGGCTATGTGCTCGACGCGGAGGAGTTGATCGTCGAATGGTCCGGACACCGTATCAACATCAACTACCTGGACATCCGATCGGTGGTTTTCGAGGATACCAGTGACCACCAGTTATCTGGATATGAGCGGTACTGGCCAGGATTTCACATATCCTCGATTCGAGTGGCCAATGAAGAATGGCGATCAATTGCCACACTTCCTCCAGATCGCCGGATCAGAGTGTATTCAACCAGCGGTATGCTGGCGATTTCCCCGGAACACCCGGTGCTTTTTCTTCAAGAGCTTGCCGATCGACGGCGTCGAGCTGAGGAACATGCGGCGACGGGTGAGGACATCGCAACTCAACCGGAGGAGTCCATGGATCAGGCACTGCCAGCAGATCCTCTCGAGACTGGAGCACCCTATCCGGAAACGTCAGACACCGTCGAACGGCCAACCAGCTGGGTTGCGACCCTCAATCACATATTTCGACAGAAGCTACTTGGCGACCCGATCGCGTCGAATCTGCTGGCCACCGGCGTCATCATCCTGGTTCTGATGACTGTGTATTCCGTCTGGCGCATCGATGGCTCATTCACCGGTGGCCCAATTCACTGGAATGCACTTGGAGAGCCGGATGTGTTTGTGTCGGCACGAGGTGGCTGGATCTTCGTGCTCATCGCCGGAACGGTGCTCGTGATAAACACGGCGGTAGCTATGCTCTGCACGCTCTGGGACCAGTTTGTGACCCGGCTGTTGCTGGCTTCGAGCATCGCAGTTCAGATTCTTCTGGCGCTTGCGCTGCTGAACGCGATCAACTGAGCTATATGGACTGGTCTGCGAGGTGACCTCTAGCAGGTACACTACGGTCTCATTGAAAGCCACTGTTGCTATACTGAACGGGCAACCGTGAACCGGCGCAAGCTCGCAGGGGGATCATGGCGAATCTGATAACGCTCGGCCGGATCGTTCTCCTCTTCATCGCGATCTGGCTACTGTACACAGAGGAATATGCGATTGTCGTCCTGTCCGGGTTCCTGATCGGGATCACGTTTCTCGGCGATGGTCTCGATGGCTGGGTAGCCCGTAGACGTGGCTCCTCTTCCAGGTTTGGCGCGGTCTTCGATATTGCTGGCGATCGCATCGTTGAAAATGTGCTCTGGGTCGTCTTCGCCAATCTGCATACCATCGGAGTCTGGGTACCGATTGTCGTTATCACCCGTTCATTCATCGTGGATGTGGTCCGGGCTGAGATGCTGACCGAAGGAAAAACGCCTTTCGGTGAAAACACGATGGCCCGATCATCGATCACCCACTTTCTCACCGCGTCCAGGTTCACCCGCGCCTACTACGGCTGGTCCAAAGCCATCGCGTTCGTCCTGCTAGCCTGGTACGTCGCCTGGCAACTACCTGCCTCAGAAGGTACTGTGCTGGCTTCAGTCTATGACAACGAGCTATTCCGTGTCGTGATGTGGTTCCTCGTCTACTCGTCCGTCGCTATTTGTGTTATCAGAGGATTGCCGGTTATCTACGATGCCTGGGATACATTGAGATCAGAGCCGAACGTGCCTGATGGGTCAGAGTTGCCCGTGCCACGGTCTGTTGCTACCTCTGATGGAAGCAGCAGGGAAAGATCGGCTTGATGACGTTGCTATGGATGTAGAACGTAACATTCCCGGTTTTGATGACGACAGTGAGTTCCAGGAGATTGACACGTCGTTTTCAGATCGGCCGCATCATGCCAGGCACCTGCTTTCATCGATCACCTCAAAGCTGATCTCACTACGGCATCGCCCGGCTACGCCGGCCTGGATAAAACGCTATCTACGGCGGCTGGAGGACCATCTAGATGCAGGCGATGCGGCTGTTCTGGAGCCATACCGCTGGGAATGGCTGAGCGTGCTCCTTACCCGGCTGCTCAGTTTCATCATGTCCAGGATCCCGGTATTCATCGCCTACCCGCTCTGTGACCGGCTTGCCGAGTGGCTCTTCTACCGGCTTCACAACTACCGGAACACCGTACGATCCAACCTCTGGCATGTCTACCGTGGCCAGATTGATGAGGAACACCTGGAGCGTCAGGCAAAGCTCGTGTTCCGGACGCTGGTCCGGACAACGTTTGACGTTGTTACCATCCCCTACACCGACAAAAACGAATTCTTACGAAGCCAGACGATTGTCGAAGGATCCTGGGAGGAGTTGGATGAACTCATTGCTGAGCGGAAGGGCGCAATTCTGATGAGCGGCCACATCGGTCCCTTTGACTGGATCGGTCAGTTGATCATGCTCAGGGAGGGATACAACCCGATAGCGATGACCCTGCCGACCGTCTCGAAGATGGTCTTCACCGCGATAACCTTCCTTCGATCCAGCAACGGGTTCCGGATCGCGACGCTCAATCCATCGTCGATGAAAGGCATCATGTCCGAATTGCGAAAAGGCAGCGCCGTTGCGATTGTTGCCGACCGTAACTTTGGAGAAGGCGGGTTTGAAGTGACCTACTTTGGCGAGAAGACCAAACTGCCAGTAGGTCCGGTTCGCCTGGCGAGATCAACCGGCGCGCCGATTGTCCCCCTGTTCGCGATACGAAACGATTTGCACACCAATCGGCGGGCTATCAACGTCTTTATCGGCAAACCAATCTACGTTGAACAGACGTCGGACCGGCGTGCGGACGTGGCCAGAGGGATGGAGCAAATCGTCCGGGTGTTCGAACACTATATCTCGCTTGCGCCGGAACAGTGGGTTATGTATCAGAACGTCTGGCCGGCGTCAGCTGGAGGACCGGACGCTGTTTCCGTCCGTCACCGAGACGGCCAGCCTGATCCGGGCGGATCGAATGGTTCCGTCTCGAGCGACGGCGCGCTGCGCGTTCCGCCTGACGAAGCCGGGCTTGATCGAGCGCAGCATCCGGTATCGTAGCCCAGAGGTCGTAGGGACTGACATCCTGAATTTCCACCTGCACCAGCTCACCGATAGGTAACTCGCCCGGCACAAAGACCATGCCGTCGACTTCCGGAGCATGCCGCCTGGCGCGACCGACGCTGATCGGTTCGCTGTTACCCGTTCCGTCGTCCATTTCCCCGGTTCCCTCGATCAGCACCTCAAGCTCTGACCCGATGAACTGCTGATTCTTGCGGTAGGAGATCCCCTGCTGGATTTCCATGATGATATTACGACGCTCTTCGGCGATCTCCTCCGGAACCGGGTTCTCCAGTGTCGCTGAGACGGTTCCTGGCTCGTGAGAGTAGGTGAAGACGCCGACGTGGTCAAACTCCATCTCCACGACGAAATCGACCAGCGTCTCGAATTGCGCGTCGGTCTCTCCAGGATGTCCGACGATGAGCGTCGTTCGCATCGCGACGTCCGGCAGCTTCGTCCGGGCATGGTCGACCAGCCTTCTGGTCATATCGACATTGCTTGGGCGACCCATGCTCCGCAACACCTCTTTGTCGGCATGCTGGATCGGCATGTCGAGATAGGGCAGCAAGGCGTCGTGTTCGGCCATCGTGTCGACCATCTTGAGAGTCAACATGCTCGGGTAGATGTAGAGCATCCGCAACCAGGGAAGATCTGGAATCTCTTCGACGATCATCTGCAACAGCTTTGGCAAACCGTGCTTGATCCCCAGGTCAGCGCCGTAGCGGATCGTGTCCTGGGCGACGAGGACGACTTCACTGGTTCCACCGGCGACCAGCTCGTCGATCTCCCGGATGATGTCGCTGGGTCGCTTCGACACCTGGCCGCCTTTGATCAGCGGGATGGTGCAGAAGTTGCAGCTATGGTCACAGCCGTCAGCGATCTTCAGGTAGGCACTGGGACCGGCGTCGGTCCTCCGGAACGATGTCAGCATACCCTGGCAACCAGCCACCTCTTTCGGCGGAAGCGCCAGCAACTCGCCAACCACATCGCCAATCGTGTCCCACTCATGGGTCGTCAGCACGGCGTCGACCTCAGCCGGGATCTCCTGGCGGTGATTCGGCAGCGCTGGCATGCAACCGGCGGCGATGATGAACTGATCATCCCGCTTGTTGCCGAGCAACTCGCCGATCATCCCGACCGACTCTGCCCGGGAGGCTGCCAGGAATCCGCAGGTGTTGACGATGACGACCTCAGCCTCGAACGGATTTTCGATCTGTTGCAAACCCCGCTCGGTCAGCACCCGGGTCATCCCCTCGGAATCAACCCGGTTCTTGGCGCAACCCATGGTGACGATGTGAAAGCCTGGTTCTTGCATCTGGAACACGTTTACTCGATTTCTATGTTGCTCACTCGACAATATGCATAACCGGGTAAGGATAGAGAATCAGCAGGTAAAGCACAAGCGATATCGCAACGCCAATGTAATACTTTTCCAACTTTGCGAAAAGAGAAGATTAGGAGTCCAGTCATTTAATTGTCGAACTTGGACGTTCAGTGACGAGGAAATAGCGGAATCCATGTGTTCGAACGTTCCCAAAGAATCGGCAATGTATTGTTTGGGCAAGAATACGCAAATACAATTGCTGCTTCCGAGTCTCCATACCCGAGAGGACTATCTTTAACTAATGTTTTTCCATATTGTAGTGCTAACCGTTTTGCAGTCTCTCGATCATCCTCGCTTTCAAAAAACTCTGAATTGGGATCAAACACGCGACTAGAGTCGGCCATTGGATCACACAAATGAATCTCAACCGGCAAATTAAGTCTTCGAACAATCTTTTCCAAGTTTATTTTTGCATCTTGAAAACCAGTTATTGTTACGAAGTAACAATTCATATCGTTTTTTCGTAGTATTTCTCCACACTCATCGTTCAAAGCCTTGAAATAGCTAGCTGCGGAATTGCCGGTACCAAGAATGTCATCGACAAATACAATGGCTTGTATTGATCTATTTTTGTCAATAGCGTCGGAAATTTTTGATCGTTCAACGATGTTGTCGACATAAATATGATTCTCTTCAGCGTATAATGTAGCAAATCTAGGTCCACTTTTACCGAATTCGTCAATATAACTCACAAGCACTTCATCGCGTTTACGTCGATTCTCAACAATGTGTTGCGTTACACCGCGTCTAACGATACCGTGTGCTTCATGCAACTTCTCTCGAACAAGACCGTCCGAATAAAACCGCAAGCTTTTCAGTATTTTGAACATCAACCGTTGGTTTGAATTGGCTCCAAACTGCTGAAGCCATGCCCTGACCGTGTCCTCAGTAATATGTCTGCCACGAAAAGTGCTCCATTGACCGACAAGTTCGGTCAACTCTGATGCAGTAACATATGCATTTTGGTCACGATTAAATCGCTGTCGTTCAGCCTCTTGGTCGATTACTTGCACACTTATTTCAGAAACTCCACGTTCGCACATCCAGTTCCCGAAGAATTGAACATAAAAATCGTATCCGGTAGGTGACTCAGTTAGAATTCGCCTTCTAGTGAATTCTTGCAGCCAAATATTTGTGTCTTCATTCGAAAGATGGAATTCTCTTCCGTACTCTCCGATTGAATCGATATCCGCGATTCCTCGCTCTCGTATTGCACTTGCTGTTGCTACGAGAGTGCGCCTTCGTTGAAGGGATATATCCTCAATTCTTTCGGTTACACCAGAAATTCTGTCATCCCAAAAATGTTGAAAGCTGTTGCCAGCGATTTCATCAAGAGCCTTGCGGATTGCTTCGTTAGCTTCTTGCTCTGTAATGTGAGAATCTCTTCTTTCTACCATTAACCTAAATAATCTGGCGCATATAAATTTTGTGAAGTAAGGATTGCCAGAGGTTGCATCGTATAGACGTGAAATAGCCGAATCAGCTACTTCAAACCACTGTTCAACCGGTCGACGTACTAGTTCTTGAAAGTCAGAGTATTGATTTGACTTGTCAAAGTAATCGACACGATGCTGAGTAAACTTGTTGAGATGTTTCCCCTGCCCTGTAATAACATGATCCATATTTTCTCCACCAATGAGGATTACACCCACTAGTGGATTGTTGCTCAAACTGCGTAAGGTCAAGAAAAACGCTTTTGCCGTGTCATTCATATCGTATAGGCTTACTGGTAGTTCATCGAATTCGTCCAGAATAATAAGAATTCGCAAATTACTATCTATTGCTTGAACCGCGCTAATGTATTGATAAATTGGAGAAAGTGCCCCAGAAAATTGAGGTCTTTCAATTGTGGAAAATCGTCGATCGTAAGAACGAATGTGATCGACGATTTGGGTACCTAGACTTTCAATTGTTAATAGAGGGTCAGGATGAACAAATTCACCGCCTTCAATGTAGATAACTAAGTGTGATTGATCCTCAGATTGTTTTAGCAAGTTCTCCAATGTTTTTGCTATGGATGTTTTTCCAACTCGTTTCTGTCCCCACACGTACGAAGATCGCATAGAGTTGGCTTTTGCGTCACGCAAAAGTGCTCGCAGCACTTCTGATCTGCCTACAAGTAACTCCTTTGTGGTCACTGGTTCAAGTTCGTAGGGATCATAGTAGTTCAAGGATTCCCAAGGAATATCGCTTGATTGAGCCTGAAAAAGTACAGTCGATATTTTTGTCTTTTCAGTTCCGTCTGGATTTCTCCACTTAACTCCCAGATCTGCAACGACATCACCGGATTCACGGGTAACGAATCCTGAAATCGGTACAATCGTTCCTCCAACTGGAAGCTGACCTAAGTATTGTTCGGTACGAGCTATTTCGATATCAGTTATTTCATTCACCCATATCCGTGTATCGTAAGCAGGTCCAGGACCTTCATTCTCAACGAAAAGATTGAATGTCACTTCACCTCCTGTTGAGTGCAATGGATATTTCTTTTCTGAAGCGTCGATAGCGACTTCAGCTGGTTGGGATAATGGACTCTGAGAGAAATCTGAAACTACTGACTCTGTGATTTTCTCTGCCGTACGCTGAAAATATCTTCTCGCATATTGGGTACCTACTGTCCGACATGCAGAAATATAATTAGCGCAGGCGTTGATGACCTGAAGTTGAAGTTCCACGGTGGTACTGAGGAGTTGTTGCCTAGCAAGGTCATACTCCGTAACGAGCGAAAAAAGGTTATTAAGTCCTGAATCGTAAATTGCCCGTGGCACAAACGGAAAAATGATTGGTCTCACGAGTTCGTTTTTGCTATTTAATGTTCGCAATAATTGCTCTCGAAATGATGGCAAGGCGGAAATACTAAAAACCCCCATGAAAATCGAATCAAGCTTCTCTTCAGCATCTGACACGACACCTTCAAGAAGATCAAGCTTTTTATACGTTTGAGTTGAGGTTTGCAAATCGAGAGATTTGTAGAAATCATTGCTCAACATTGTGTCAAAAAGAAGAACCGCAGAACGACTCAATGTTTTGTCATCGAACTTGGAACGATCTGTGGATAATACTCTCAGTAGAGTGATCGCCAAAAGTCGTTTATGTTTATTGTTGTGTATCCCATTGAGGATCTGTTGAAAATCAGGTTCGGTTACTCTGTAGCTAGAGCCGTCAATTTCAGCTAAAACAATCGATGCTAGCTTAGCTCTAAACTCACTTTTAGAAAGGTCAAGTGCAGATACTACGAGTCGATCGAGAGATACTGAAAGTTGATCTTGAGTAACGGCTGGTTGAAAAGCATCTTCAATGATCACTCTTGTGCCTCCAAACATGTATTAGGTTTAGAGGCAATTTTATCATCTACTATTGATGCAATTTATTTTACCGCACGACGAAGTTAACCAGCCGGCCTGGGACGTAGATCTCTTTGACGATGGTCTGGCCTTCCAGGTGGCTGGCGGCGTTATCGTTGGCGCGGGCGGCTGAGAGCGCGGCGCCTTCATCGGCGTCAGCCGGGATGTCGATGTGGCCACGAACTTTGCCGTTGACCTGGACGACGATCTGCATCGTCTCCTCGGCCGCGATCTCCGGATCCCAGGCTGGCCAGGACTGCAGGTGAACGCTGAAGTCGTTGCCCAGCCGGTGCCAGAGCTCTTCGGCGATGTGCGGCGCGCTTGGCGCAAGCAGCAACGGCAGCGTTTCGATTGCCTCACGCCAGGCGGCGGTGCTGGCTGTTGGGGTTTCTTTCAGCTTCATCAGCTCGTTGACGAACTCCATCAACCGGGCCACCATGGTGTTGAAGCTGTAGGTATCCAGATCCTCGGTGACTGACTGGATCGTTTGATGGGTGATCCGGCGCAGCTGCCGGGTCGTGTCGTTTTCGATGTGCTCAGCCGGATTGTCGAGCGTTTCGACGACGATGGTGAAGACACGGTCCAGAAATCGCCGGACACCTGAGATGCCCTGGGGATCCCAGGGACCGCCCTGGTCCCAGGGTCGCATGAACATCAGGAAGAGCCGGACCGCGTCCGCTCCCATTTCTTCGACCAGATCGTCGGGATCGATGACATTGCCCCGGCTTTTGGACATCTTCTGGCTATCTTCGCCCAGGATGAAGCCCTGGTTCTTGAGCCGCAACAGCGGTTCGCTGAAGTTGACCATGCCCATGTCACGCAGCGCGCGGGTGAAGAAGCGGGTGTAGAGCAGGTGCATGACGGCGTGTTCCCGACCGCCGGTGTAGTAGTCGACCGGCTGCCAGCGTTCGGTCAGATCCATATCAAACGGCATTTGGTCGTCGTGCGGACTCAGGTAGCGGAACTGGTACCAGGAGGAGTCAACGAAGGTATCCATGGTATCGGTTTCGCGCTTGGCTGGTCCGCCGCACTCCGGGCAGGTTGTGTTGATGAACCGTTCGTCGGTCTTCAAGGGTGATTCACCGGTTGGTTGGAACTCGGAATCTTCAGGTAGCACAACCGGCAGGTCTTCCAGCGGCACCGGCACGACGCCGCACTCATCGCAGTAGATGATCGGGATCGGAGTGCCCCAGTAGCGCTGGCGGGAGATGAGCCAGTCGCGCATGCGGTAGGTGACCTCGCGGCGACCGATTCCGTTTGCTTCTAAATAGGCGATGGTCTGCTCGACGGCTTCAGATGCCGCCGTGCCGGACAGCTCGCCGGAGTTGATCATCGCGCCATAGTCTGTGTGAAAGTGAATGTCGCCGTAGAAGGGGACATTGTCGATGATCTCCATCGTCGTCCGCATCTCGCTGGGGATCCGGTCCATGATGGTCTGGTCGGCGATAGCCGAATCAAGCTCGATCACTCGATCCTCAAAGATCAACCCGGTTTTCGTCCCGGCGTAGCTGATCGAGGCGTTGTCGGCGAGGTATTTGCCGGCCATCGCCAGATAAGCATCTGTATTGTCACGGTCCAGCCTGACTTCGTAGGCATAGCTGCCCTGTTCGTAGTCGTACTCTTCTTCTTCGAGAGCAACGCGAAACGCCTGGTCGTCTTCGAGCGACGCATACATTGCGACCGACTTGGTTATGCCATCCAGCCGTTCGATCACCGGAATGATCGGCAGCCCGAACTTGATCGCGAACTCGAAGTCGCGCTCGTCGTGCGCTGGCACGGCCATGATCGCGCCGGTTCCGTAGGTCATCAGCACGTAGTCGGCGATCCAGACCGGAACCTGTTCGCCGTTGACCGGGTTGGTCGCATAGCCGCCGGTGAAGACGCCGGATTTCTCGCGCACGGTCGACTGCCGTTCGATCTCGGTTTCCCGGGAAGTCTGTTCAATATAGGCATCAACCTCAGCCCGTTGGGCTTCTGAAGTCAAGGCGTCCACCAGCGGGTGTTCCGGCGCCAGCACCATGAAGGTTGCGCCCCAGAGGGTATCCGGGCGGGTGGTAAAGACTTCGATCGGGTCGCCGGTTTCCGCGGTGAAGGTGACCGTTGCTCCTTCGGAGCGGCCAATCCAGTTGGTCTGCATGATCCGGATCGGATCCGGCCACTCGATGCCGCTGAAGTCCAGCAACTCGTCGGCATAATCGGTGATGCGGAAAAACCACTGCTCCAGATCGCGCCGGTAGACGATCGCATCGCACCGTTCGCAGCGACCGTCGATCACCTGCTCGTTTGCCAGCACGGTGTTGTCGTTCGGGCACCACCAGACCGGGGCTTTGGCGCGATAGGCGATGTCCTGCTCGTAGAACTTCAGGAAGAACCACTGGTTCCACTTGTAGTATTCGGGATCGCAGGTGACGACCTCCTGATCCCAGTCGAACATCGTTCCCATCGAGCGCATTTGAGCGCGCATGTTCTCGATGTTAGCCAGGGTCCATTTGTAGGGATGGATGTTGTTCCGGATGGCCGCGTTTTCAGCTGGCAAACCGAAAGCGTCGAACCCCATGGGAAAAAAGACGTTGTAGCCCAGCATGCGTTTGTAGCGAGCCGCGGCGTCAGCCGGCGACATTGCATACCAGTGACCGATATGCAGGTCACCGCTCGGGTAGGGGTACATTGTAATCTGATACCACTTGGGTTCGCCGGCCGGATCCCATTTGTAGAGTTCTGCCTCGTTCCAGGCATCCCGCCACTTCTGCTCGAACGAGCTGGGGTTATAGCGGTCGCTTCTTGGTTCTGATTTGACTGGTGTTGTCATCGTCTACATCCTCTCGGATTACCACGGTCCTGCGTTGATCTGTTGAATCCATGTACGAAAAAACCTCCCGCCCCGTTCAGGGACGGAAGGTCAGTTTCCGCGGTACCACCCTGCTTGACCGGCGATTGATACGAAAACGTTTGGTGGAGCTGAGGGGGCTCGAACCCCTGACCTCAACACTGCCAGTGTTGCGCTCTCCCAGCTGAGCTACAGCCCCGCAGTCAGCCTGCGTCGGCCGGTCCGCTTGTGGCCCGATAACGGCGGGAAACTGGCAATAGCTTCAAGATTCCTGATGACTATTGCTGCTCACGGGCGAGTTTGACCTACTGCTGCCGCCTTGCAGCCACCGGCGGCTCTCTGATGAATGTGGTCTACTACTCCCGGTCGATGCTTAACATGTCAGGCCAGCAGATAGTAACAAGGCTACCAGCGGCCAGTATTGAAGAATACCAGTGAGCCCGCATACCGTCAATATCGTTCAGGCGCGGATATGGTCAGGAGAATCGCATGCCGGAGATCGGAGATCAGCTCTCAGAGATTGGCGATCAGGTGCTGTCACGCCTTGAAATGCTCAATACCGCCCGTGAGCAGGCGCTGGCGGAAACCCGGCGCATCGTACGACTGTGCGCCAACAGCATCAGAGCGACACACCGGCAGGACTTCACCGAAGCCGAAGGATTGTTGCGTCAAGCCCGGGAGATGTTGCATCAACTGTCAGATGAGCTGGATGAATTTCCTTCTATTTACTGGTCTGGCTATGTTAGGGACGCCCAGAAGGAGTTCGCTGAAGCCAGCATCGTCCTGGCGATGAAAGCGGACCGTGGATGGCCGTCGCCAGATGATCTGGCTGTTGAAGATGCAGTGTTCCTGAATGGTCTGGGTGAGAGCGCTGGCGAGTTCCGGCGGGCGGCGCTCGACGCTATGCGACGAGGCGATCTGGTCTATGCCGAGCGGATGCTCGAACTGATGGACAACATCTATAGCTTGCTGGTGACGGTCGACTATCCCGACGCAGTTACTGGCGGTCTGCGGCGGACAAATGACATGGTGCGCGGAGTGCTTGAACGCACCAGGGGTGACCTGACTGTCGCGCTGAAACAGCAGGAACTGACGGTGGCTCTTGAGCGATTCGAAACGAAACTTGGCAAGCTGGATTGATCTGTTGATGATGTTTCAAGGATGCAGTCGTTAGGGTCAAATGCGGTATCCTTCGATATTCAGTGGTTCCGCTGGCAGGCGGTTGTCGTGTTAGTTGCGGATGTAGAGAATTCTGGCGGTTTACGTCATGAGTGATAGCCAGAGGATGCAGACGTGAAGCAACTGGCGGTAAGAAGATCCAGGTCACTGCGGCTGGCAGTTCTGGCGATCGCGGCACTGGTGGTTGCGATTACCGGTCCGCTCCTGACAACCAGTCAGGATGCTGGCGCGGAGGATCTAGACATCTACTACCTTCCCTGGGTGCCAAACGGGGAAGTCGTACACGGAACTGGTCCCTGGTACGGCAAACTCTCATTCCAGAATATGAGCGATCAGCTGTGCGCTATTCGTATCAATGTGGGATTGCAAGGCTCCTGGATCAAGACAGCCCAGCTCTCGATTACCGCCGGGGCCGCCAGAACGATCTCTGCGGGATCACTTGCCGTTCCAAAACCTGGTGCTCCAATCCGGCTGGAAGCCTACTGTCCGATTGTCGCCAGCGTGAAAATGGTTACCCCTGATGTAAATGGATCGCCGTGGTCGGACGGCGCGAGTGTTGTCACTGGCTACACTGGCATTGCACATGACGATGTCAACGCCTCCCTGGCGACGGGCACGTCTGGCTGGTACCTGCCGATCGTGCAGACGAATTCCAACTGGAACAGCATCATTCGGGTTGCAAATCTCAGTGAGATTGAAGCAGTTGATGCCCGGATAAACCTGTATCCGGCTGGAAATCAGCTGGGTGACGACGGCGTCGTTCTGGCAATCGATAAGAAAATCGGCCTCGGGCAGATCGCCCAGATAGATTTGCTGGCGGAACTTGGCGTTGCCGACTGGGTTGGCTTTGCGGAAGTCACCACGAGCGGTCCGGCAGGTATCCTGGTAAGTCGCCTGAAACCTGGCACATCAACCGCTCTTACCAATATCGCCATTGCCGGAGACCCAATGTCCGGAAGCGGACTCTATCACCTGGCCGCCCCGTTGCTATTCACGGCATACAATGGTTGGAACACCGGAATCAATCTGGCGAATGTCTCGGACCAGACGGCGACCGTATCTATCAAATATTTCAAAACCGCCGGCGAGATGGTCAATGAAGAACAACTGGAGATGCAACCGAGAAGCATGACCTATATCTACACTCCTGGAAACGTACAGCAGGAGGGCTTCGTCGGCAGTGCGCTGATTGAGAGCGATGTTCCGCTGGCCGCCGCAATCGATGAAGTCAAATACGAGACGAGCGAGGGCATCTCCTATATCGCTGGAGCAATCGGTCAAACTGACGCCGCCATACCGGTGGCGTTTCGTGAAAATCCACCCGGCGGCCAGCACGACAACTCAGGCATCAACATACACAATATGAATCAGACCGAGTCACAGACGGTGAGCATTCAACTGGTCGGGTCAACCGGACAGTCGATACTGCCATCGCCGATGATCCTGGCAATGCCTCCGGGCGGCAACAACTACGTGTACCTGCCGTTCCTGGATATTCCCGAAGGCACGGTCGCTTCGGTGCGCATAACGACCGAAGATCCGCAGGGCTTTGTGGCGTTGTCAAACGATGTCAACTACGCTGTCTCCGGAGACGGATCAGTAGTTTTTCTCGCTGCTGGTGGCGCGGGATACTATCGACTGCAATCGGTCCCGCAACCGTAAACGTATGGAAATTGAGATAATCACATGATCGACGCGCTTTTCACCGGCGGTCGGATTCTGACGATGAATCCGGCACTGCCTGTTGCCGAAGCTGTGGCAATCGACCGCGGCCGGATTGTCGCCGTTGGCACAACCAACGAACTGGATGAATTTCGTCGTCGGGCCAGACAGGTCATTGATCTGGATGGCGCAACCCTGATGCCTGGCTTCATTGACGCACACACGCACTTCGTCTCAGGCGGCATTTCACTCAGCCGGGTTCGGCTGCAGGGCGCCACGACAATGGCTGAGATGCAGCGTCGAGTTGCCGAGAAGGTGTTGACCACGGGATCCAGCGAGTGGGTGATCGGCCGTGGTTGGGACGACACCAAACGAACTGACATCGTGCAGTTGCCGACCAAAGAGGAGCTGGATGAAGTGTCGCCTGAGCATCCGGTCTATCTGAGCCGGGCGGACGGACATGTCGGTTGGGCGAACAGCCTGGCATTGGAGCGGGCAGGCATCAATTACGAAACTGCCGATCCTTATGGCGGACACATCGTCCGCGACGAATCTGGCGAACCAACCGGCATCCTCCAGGAGACGGCAAAGCTGCTCGTCGAGCGCATCTTGCCCGAACCAGATTATGCTACCCGGGAGCGAGCGTTGTCCGAAGCGCTAGCCGAAGCCGCCCGCTTTGGCATTACCGGCATCCATGACAATGCGCCAGCCGAAGACATTGCGCTCTACCAGGATTTTCGAGAACGCGGCGATCTAACGCTGCGGGTGAACACCCTTGTTCGGGGCTGGGAAGTCCCATCGCCATTCTTGGAGCCGATGATCGCGACCGGAGTGCGGACCGGATTCGGTGACGACTGGATCAAGCTCGGCGCGCTGAAACTGAGTCTCGACGGTACGCTTGGTTCCCGCACCGCCGCTATGATCGAACCTTACGCCGACGATCCGTCGACCAGAGGTGTCTTCCGGATCAGCCAGGAAGAGCTCAATCCGATCATCGAACGCGCCCACCGCCACCATATCCAGGTTGCCTTGCACGCCATCGGTGATGACGCCTGCCGGATGGCGCTCGACGCCGTTGAGGCGGCGACGAGTGCCTATCACTGGCCGGACCACCGGCACCGGATCGAGCACGAGCAAGTGATCACCCGGCGGGATATGGGACGGTTTGCCGAACTGGGTGTGATCGCTTCTCTACAACCGGTGCATGGCATCACTGACCTGCTCTGGGTAGAAGATCGGGTTGGACCGGAGCGGGTCAAGCTCGCCTACGCCTGGAAGTCGTTTGTTGACCTTGGCGTACACATCTGTCTCGGCACCGATTGGCCGGTCGAAACGCTCGATCCAAGGGTTGGCTTGTATGAATCGGTCACTCGTCAGGATATCCATGGCAACCCGCCTGGTGGGCGCTGGCCGGAGGAGGCATTGACTATCCAGCAGGCGCTCAAAGGCTACACGCTAGATGCCGCCTGGGCTGAATTTGCTGAACACAAAAAGGGTTCGATCGAACACGGCAAATATGCCGACTTCGCGATTCTCTCACACGATCCGACAGCCATTGATCCGAACGAGCTTCTCAACATCGAGGTTCTGGCGACGATTGTCGAGGGGCGAACGGTCTTTGCGGGCGACGAGCAGTTCGAAGTCTGAGTAATGCGAGCCACTGGCACAAATACAACCGAGGAATGTAGCGGCGAACCCTGTGTTCGCCATATTAATGACGAAAGAATAAAATCGAGCGAACACAAGGTTCGCCCCTGCCAGTGGAATGGGATCGCCTCAGACCCGGATTACGTCGATCGCTGATAGATGCTGAAGGCGCGGGTTGAGAAGAAGATCGAGATGATGACGAAACCCAGCAGCAGCAGGATGTAAGTGAGTACAGCGGTGGAGTCGTCGCCAGCCATGGCGTAACGGGCACCGTTGACCGCCCAGTTGACCGGGTTGATCTTCGCGACAGTCCGGATCCAGGTTGGCATCAGGTCCGAGGCCATGAACGCTGTCGAGAGAAAGACCAGCGGCAAGCCGAGGAAGTTAACGATCGCGATCAAAGTCTCTTCACGGCGGGTGATCAACGCCAGGCCGTTTGAGAGCGCGGAGAAGGCAGATCCCAGTAGGAATGCCAGGACAACAATCGCCAGTCCACCAAACACACCGCCCGGGATGCGCGCTCCAAGCACCATGCCCAGGATAAGGATGATCACCGACTGTATCGTGACCGTCAGCGCCGCATGGAGCACCCGGGAGGCAATGATCGACCAGCGGCGGATTGGGGTCGCCAGCAATCGATCGACAACACCATCGTTGAGCGCTTCGATAAGTCCCATCCCGGACCAGAATGAACCGAACATGGCCGTCATGATGACGACGCCGGGTGTCAGGAATTGAATGTAGGAATCCGAGCTGAAGCCAGGGATGTCCACAACCCGGCGAAAGAGCTGCCCGTAGAGCGCCAGCCAGATCACTGGCTGCACCAGGGTAACGAAGATCCAGATCGGGATCCGTATCGTCGTTCGTATCTGCATCATCAACAACTGGAAGGTGTCAGATAGTGCTGTCATGATTATTCCTGCATCTTGTTAGTTCAGTGGCGCCGCTAGTGATTCCGATGATTCCGGCTCGTCGTCGACGTCGGCCGCGAAATGGTGGCCGGTGTAGAAGAGGTAAACGTCATCGAGCGAAGGCCGGCTCAGGGTGACCGACTGAACCTTGAGACCTGAGTGCTCGACCGCGCTGAGAAGAGCTGGCACAGCCTGTGCGCCGTCGGGCACCCGCACCGTGACCAGCTGACCTTCCTGATAAATGTCGGAGACGCCATTGAGGGTTCGAATGACATTCACGGCGTCGTCTACCTCATTTCCGACATCGAGCGTGACGGCATCGCCCTGGACTTCCGCCTTCAGATCGGCTGGTGTGCCGGTGACGATGATTTGGCCGTGGTCGATAATCGCCAACCGATCACAGAGATGATCGGCTTCTTCGAGGTAGTGTGTCGTCAGCAGAACCGTCATCTGTTCATCCTGCTGCAGCCGTTGCAGATCTCGCCAGATGCCGGTGCGAGTTTCAGGATCAAGCCCGGTGGACGGCTCATCCAAAAACAACACCCTGGGTTTGTGCACCAGTCCCATGGCGATATCGAGGCGTCGTTTCATCCCGCCGGAATAGGTGTTGACGATGCGGTCACCGGCATCGGTCAATCCGACCCAGTCCAGCAGCTCTTCTACCCTGTTCTTGATCCTGTCATGAGGCACGCGCATCAGGTGCGCCTGCAAAGCGAGATTTTCACGACCGGTGTCATACTTGTTGACTCCCGAGACCTGCGCCACGTAGCCGATGTGTTCCCGGACAGCCCCGGGAGCGGCGAGGACGTCGTGACCGGCAACCGTTGCCTGACCGCTGTCAGGCTTTGTCAGGGTTGCCAGGATTCTGACAAGTGTGCTTTTGCCAGCGCCATTTGGTCCAAGCAGCCCGAAAAACTCTCCCTGTTCGACGTCTATTGTGACCCCATTTAACGCCTGGACATCATCTCCGTAGGTTTTTGTCACGCCGGAAACGGCGATGGCATTGGATCTGGCTCCCGACACTCGCACACTCCTGTTCGTTAGGTCTGAGCGACCATCTGCGCTATACTAGTTTATGAACTAACTAACATACTAGCTAAGAATCTTAGTAGATAAGATAATAGGAGATCGCCTTTCGGATGTCAAGCGAAGATTTCAACAACAACGCTACCAGCACCGCTTTGAACCATCTATCGCGAAAGCTAGGAGCGCAATCGGTGCTCTTCAGCCAGGCTGTGGCAGCCCGGCTCAACATACATTCGACCGACATTGAATGCCTCGATCTGCTGGTGGTCAATGGTCCGCTCTCGGCTGGTACACTGGCGGAGTTGACCGGGCTGACGACCGGCGCAATAACCGGCATCATCGACCGGCTTGAGGCTCGTAACTACGTCGAACGGCAGGCGGATCCAACCGACCGGCGTAAAGTGATTGTCGCGCCGTGTCTTGAGCTGGTCGAACGTGAATTTGGTCCGATGTACCAGTCACTCGGGGAAGCGATGGCCGATTTTTACTCCCGGTATAGCGAAGACGAACTCCAGTTTCTGCTTGAGTACTCACGTAAGGTTGACGAGATTCTGACCGCGGAAACGGTGAAGCTGCGATCGTTGTCGTAGGCTGTTAGGAGACCGGAATCGGGCAACCGTCCGGTCCGCAGATGCCGGCCGCAATCTCAGCATCACGCTCGGTTTTGAGCTGTATTTTCTGCCATTCCCAGTCAATTGTCGGGTGAAATTTCTCGGGATATTTCGCAGCCCAGATTTGCTTCCGGATGACCAGATTTTCGGGGTCGTACCGCAAGGCATCTTTCCACTCGGCGAGCGCGCCGGTTTTATCACCCTGTGCGTAGAGTAAGCGACCGAGACGCATCTTCGTCTCAACCAGTTCCAGCTCAGTCTGGCTCAAGGTATATGGTCCATCAGCAGGTTTCCCCGGACCAGGGTCTTCACCGGCTAGAAACCGTTCAACGGCTGCTATGTCATCCGGATTGTCGACGTTGAAGCCGCCGTATTTGGCGTACTGAATGACACCCTCTTCATCGACGAGCACCCCGTTTGGAACCAGGCGGAAATCGAGGAGGCGACTGGTGAGACCTTCTTCATCGGCCACGACCGGATACGTAGCGTTAGCAGCTTCAACGAACGGCTTCGCCAGTTCCGCGCCACCGTGCTCCAGTGCAATTGAAATCAGCTCAAAATTTTTGTCAGCGTGTTTCTCATAGAAGCGCTGCCACCCGGGCAACTGCTCCCTGCAGCCTCACCATGAACCCCAGAAAAACAGTAGAAGCTTCTTGCCTTGAAGATCGCCGAGATTGAGATCACCGCTGCCGTCGATCAATGGCAAAGTCAGGTCTGGCAGGAGATCTCCTGTTCGTCCACGCGATGCTATGCCAGTTGTCATTGCATTTCTCCTCACATTTCAGTTTGTCTGCTACAGTGTAACGTCTCGGACAACTCTTGCATTCCTGGCGATAACGTCCAGCTAACCCAGCGATCCGTGCTTGAGCACAGCATGCACACCTTGCGAGCCGTTGACGACCTGGGTGATTCGAAGATCGACCACCAGGCTGCTCAGCGCCATGGCTTGTGGTCGGTCCAGATCGTAGAACTCGCTCATAAGATCGAGCATTGCGTCCAGGGCGATGAACATCGCTTCGTCGAGGTCTTCATTGAATCCGAAGGTCATCCAGGCGTCCTGTGTCAGGGCGCGTGGTGTTGAGATCGGCTTATCTTTGATTACCTCGAACGATAGTTCTGCCAGATCCATGCCGCATTCAATTGCCGTGCCGCTCACTTCACCGTCGGCTTGAGTGGCGTGCCCGTCGCCGGTTGAGAAGAGCGCGCCTTCAACTTCAACTGGCAAGAAGAGGGTACTCCCGGCCACCAGCTCTTTGCAGTCGATGTTGCCGCCGACCGCACGTGGCGGGCCAGTTCGCTGCAGACCGGGGAGATCCGGCGCAACGCCCATCACCCCGAGAAACGGTTTCAACCCGACGGAATGACCGAACTGGTTCGTCGCCTGCATGGCTCTGGTGTCAATCTTCCAGTACATGCTCAAGTGATCGTCTCCAAGACCAAGTTTGACATTGAGTTGCCGGTGTGTTCCGCCTGCGTCGGTGAACCCCCAGCCTGACGGAACCAGCCTGTGAATATGTATAGCAAGGGTGTCGCCGGGTTCCGCACCACGAATAGAAATCGGGCCGTTCATCGCGTGTCCTGCATCGAGCTCGGGATCCCGGTCAGCGAACCTTAGCCAGGCGTCAGGGTCTTTGCCCGGCTCGCCAACATGCCAGCCGGCATCCAGGGTCTGATAACGGACGATATCGCCGGGATCAATTGTCAAGACGGGATCATGGTCACGAGAAAAGGTGCCATGCAGGTTCTCGCGGGTTGCTCTCAGATAGTGGATGTTCACAGATAATCTCCGTTCTATTTGCCTGCCATCCTAGCGCGATCTGGCAGCGCGTGGTGCAATTCATCTGAATTTTGTTCGTTTCCGGAATCAGGAGAAATAGTGTCGGAGATACATGGCAGAGTTGACGTAACGAAGTTCTATACGTTTGACGAGTTGACCGGGATCTTGAACGGCTGGGTCGAACAGTTTCCGGGTCTCGCCTCATTAGAGTCCATCGGGAAATCGTATGAAGGCCGCGATCTCTGGGTACTGACAGTAACGAACCAGAAGACTGGACCAGCCGATGAAAAACCGGCTCTGTACAACGACGCAAACATCCATGCCGGTGAGGTGACTGGCTGCAGCGTCGTCCTCTATACGATCGATGAACTGCTGCACGGCTACTCCAACGACGATGCGATCACTCATCTGCTCGACACCATGGCCTTCTACTTTTTACCCCGGCAGCAGCCAGACGGCGTCGAACTGTATTTGACCTCTCCATATACACTGCGCTCGTCGGTGCGGCGCTGGCCTTTCGAAGAGGATGATGATGGCCTGACTCCCGAAGATATCAATGGCGACGGCAAGATTCTCCAGATGCGCGTGCCAGACCCGAAAGGCGAGTGGCGCATCAGCGATCAGGATGACCGGTTGATGGTCAAGCGGGAGCCTGATGAAATCGACGGTGAGTACTACCGCATTTATACCGAAGGAATTCTCAACGACTATGTCCGTGGTCCGGTCAAACTGGCTCGACCGAAATACGGCCTTGATCAGAACCGCAACTGGCCCGGTGACTGGTCGGTCCACCAGCGCGGCGGCGGTCCGTACCCGCTTTCAGAGCCGGAGACGGCGGCGGTGACGAAATTCCTTAGCGATCATCGCAATATCAACATCATTCAGGCGTACCACACAACCGGCGGGGTGATACTTCGTCCATCCGCGACCCAGCCTGATAGTTCCTTGCTGCCCCGGGACCTGGAGATCTATCAGGATATCGGCAAGATCGGTGAAGAGCTGACCGGCTACCCCTGTGCGTCAGTTCACACCTCGTTCCCACTCCAGGATGATGCCAGGCGGCGGTCGCAGTCCGGTAGTTTCATGGACGTCACCTACGATCTTTTCGGGATGTGGACCTTTGCGACCGAGTTGTGGGATCTGCAATCGAGAGCAGGGATCGAACGGAACGACAATGATCCGATGCGAGTGGTACGGGAGCAGACTGAAGAGGATGGACTGAAGATCCTGGCGTTTGTTGATGAGCAGCTCGGCGGCCGGGGGGTCACACCGTGGCAGGCATTCAATCACCCGCAGCTTGGCGCTGTCGAGGTCGGTGGCTGGGAAAACAAATATCTTCGGCAGAATGCGCCGCCTGAGTTTCTGGTCGATGAAGCGGAGCGCAATGCTGCCTTCACGTTGCGGAAAGCTGGCATGTTGCCTCTGCTGGCAATTGGCGACACTGAGGTCGAGCCTGTCGGCGACGATCTGTACATCGTCCGCGCCATGATCGAAAACACCGGGTACCTTCCAACGTACAGCTCACAAAAAGCGATGCAGAACAACGTCGTGTTGCCGGTTAATGTTGAAATTGATGGCGCAGAGGTACTGATGGGCAAGGCAAAACAGGAGATTGGACATCTTCAGGGACGCTCAGCAAACCGTGGCAGGATGATGGCGTTCGGGCAGGCAAAAGTTGAGAACGAGCGGCTGGTGGAGTGGTTGGTCCGTGGAACTGGCGAGGTCACGATAACAGCCAGCTCGGAGAAAGCAGGAGTTCGCCGTAAGGAACTTGCTCTACAGTAGGTAGACAACCAGCTGGTGACTGAAATTGAGCTGGTCGAGTACGGTGGCATCTATACTGACAGGTTCTGTAACCGGCCAAGGTTCTCTTTGAACGGCGGCTTGATGATGCCGTGTTCGGTGATGAACGCCGTGACATACCTGGCTGGAGTGACATCGAAGGCCGGGTTGTAGACGGCGACCCTGTCTGGCGTTAGGGCAACGTTGTTGATCGACGCGATCTCGTCGCGCTGGCGCTCTTCAATCGGGATATCGGCTCCAGTCTCGATCTCGAAATCAATCGTTGAAACCGGGATTGCTACATAAAACGGGATGTCAAAGCCATGAGCCAGCATTGCGACGCCCAGCGTACCGATTTTATTGGCGACATCGCCGTTAGCAGCCACTCGATCCGAGCCGACAATGACCGCTTTGACTTTCCCGCTCGCGAGGACCGATGCCGCCATGCTATCGGTGATCAGCGTGGCATCAATGCCAGCCCGGTCGAGTTCCCAGGCGGTAAGGCGCGACCCTTGCAGCAATGGTCGGGTCTCATCGACGAAGACATGGATCTGCTCGCCACGTTCATTGAGGATGTACATCGGAGCAAGCGCTGTGCCATACCCGGACGTGGCAATGCCTCCGGCATTGCAGTGGGTTAGCACCGAACCGCCGGCGCCGAGCAACTCAGCACCGAATTCTCCGATTTTTCGTCCCGCCTCAACATCTTCCCTGTAGATGTCGTCAGCCTCTTTGCGCACAACACGTCGCAGGACATGTACCGAGTCCGATTCGGTTTGCTCAACTGCCTTCATCACCCGGTTCAGCGCCCAGAACAGGTTGACTGCCGTTGGTCGCGAAGATGCAAGGTAGGATCTCGCAGTTTCTAAATCAGCCAGAAACTCGTCTCTGGATGCAGCTGTAGCCCCACGGCTCGCGATAACCATCCCGTAGGCAGCCGCGATCCCGATTGCCGGTGCGCCACGGATACGAAGTATCTTTATTGCGTCCCACATCTGTTCTACTGACTCGATCTCGATCCAGCGTTCTTCCGCTGGCAGCAATGTCTGGTCCAGAAGCAGAATCCGGTCACCGGTTATTTCGATAGGCGGAGCAGGAGGAGCAATGTCACTCATCTGAGTCTCCGCTGAGAAATCTCGTCACATGTTCGTTGACATCATGTGCCATGTTCAAGCCGTTGATGACGACTGAAATGCCCGCGAAATACTGGAGAACCCCGAGTGCTTCTATGATCTCGGCATCGCTATAGCCCAGTTTTTTCAGGCGGGCGGTATGAATCTGAATGCCGAATGAGTTGTTCAAGAGTGTAACCGTCGCCCAGGCGAGGAACTCCTTCAAGTTGGGATCGAGGTCACCCTGGTCCATGATCTGTTTGCGATGCTCGACCGCCGCTTCAAGAACATTGGCATTGTTTCCAAGGACTTTGTAGACGTTTGGAACCTGCCCTGATCCGAATCCAGCTATGATATCCGCGTAGGCGGCCTGCACCCGTTCATCGGCATCTTGTTCCTCTTTATAGGGCAACGTAGGCATGCTCTTTCCTTCCAGGATAGTGCTACTCGTGTATTCAGCAAGCGATCGTTCTGACCCACCGGTGGCGGTGAAACGCCTTATATTCCCGCCTGCCCGCGATTGAACTGATCAAAGTAGTTTCGTACGGAGTTGCCCCCGCCCGGCGAGACTGAACGCACCATGACCTGATGCTCGATTGATGACATGGAGAACTGCTGACCGACCGGATCGAAGCCGAGCCGCCGGTAGAATTCAAGGGCATGGACCTGCGCGTTTAGAATGACATAATCAACGGGTTCTCGTTCGGACCGGTCGAGCATGGTGGTCATCAGTGCCCAACCCAGCCCTTCGCCCCGGAACTGTTTGTAAACAGCTACCCAGGCGATCTGAGCTTCCCTGCCGAGAATCGTCAGCCTGCCTGTCCCGACCGGTTGTCCATCCAGGAAGGCCAGATAGTGGATGCTCCGCCGGTCGTCGGGGTCGTGTCTGGTGTCGTTGGTCAACCGCTGTTCGTTGATGAAGACGGCATCCCTGATCTGATAAATGGTCTCCAGATCGCCATCGTCGCTAACCTCTGCGACCTCGATGCGATTTTTAGCAGGATGTTCAATCTGATTCATATCTGAGTAGCGCCGCCCGAATGAATTACCTTCAAGTTGAGGTACTGTAGCAGGCAGCACCAGATCGGTAAATACGTTGCTGAAAATCAGCCGCCGTCGGCAGCCAGTGTTACCCCGTCTATGGCAGGATCTTCAATTGGCTGTGCAAGTTGATTTACTTCGATAGCCAGGTCATCAGCAGGGTTGAAATCGATGACGCCATCAGCTGCCGCGACACGGTTGAAGGCGGCTACAGCAACTTCAAGCATCTCGTCATCCGGCTCTCGGGTTGTCAGCCGCTGCAAGACCATACCTGGTTTCAGCACAATCTTCATGATCAAGGTGTCCGCGTGGGCAGCTCCGATGCGGATGACCTCGAAAGCGATGGCTGCGATGACTGGAACGAGTAGGATGCGGGAGAGCATCCGCCAGAACATTGGCGGTCGACCTAGCAGAGCAAAGACGAAGATCGATATGAGAACGACCAGCAGCAGGAATCCGGTGCCGCACCGAACATGCTCAAGGGACTGTTTGCGGATATTTTGCAGCGTAAGTTTCAGTCCCGATTCAAATGCATTGATCGTTTTGTGTTCCGCGCCGTGATAGCCAAATACCCGGCGAATGTCGTTCGTCCGGGCGATCAATGCCAGGTAACCGATGAGCATCGATAACCGGAGTATTCCCTCGATGATATTGCTTACCAGATCGGACTCGATATACCGGTCGAGGAAACCGATGATCGCCAGCGGCAGCACGAAGAACAACCCGATTGCAAAGAGTAGCGAGATCCCAAGAGTTAGCCAGAGGAAGAACCCGGTCAGCGCGGCCGGTTCTTCGTCCTCAAGCTCTTCGTCGTCTTCCTGAAGACCAACGTTAGCCGAGAAGATCAGTGAACGGGTGCCGAGAACCAACGTATCCCAGAGAACGAAGACACCGCGGATGAGTGGCCAGCCGCGGACCTTGCGAAGTATTGGACCTGGGCTCTGCTCTTCTTCATAGACCACAATCTGTCCGTCAGGTCGGCGGCAGGCAATTGCGACCGTTTTTCGGCCACGCATCATAACGCCTTCCATCACGGCCTGACCGCCATAATAAAACTTATCCGACATCTAGTATCGCGCTCCTCGGTGTAGCTGGATTGGACTCATTCGCTAAATCAATTACAAGGTAAGGGTGAGTGGACGGTTAATCGGATTCTAACACCCTGTATCGACAATCCGCGCCGGGGTCTCAGAGTTCCGCAACTTGAGATCAGTCGTATAATCGCCGGTAAGGGGCGAATCGAGAGGCATTCTAGTTGATAGAACTCGTAACCACGGGAAATGAGAAGTTAAATGTCAGTTGAATCGTTGATCTTTGAACTGTCGAAAAGTGGTCGCCGGGGAACGACAGTTCCGCAGGTCGATGTGCCGGAGACTGAAATTCCAGCGGATCTGGTCCGGAAAGATCTGGGACTGCCAGAGGTCAGCGAAATCGATGTCATCCGTCACTACACAAGGCTTTCTCAGAAAAACCACGCCATTGATATCAACTTCTATCCGCTTGGTTCCTGCACCATGAAATACAATCCGAAGATCAACGAAATCGTTGCACGCCTGCCTGGCTTCGCTTTTATCCACCCGCTGCAACCGGCGGTCGAAGTTCAGGGCGCTTTGCAGCTGATGTATGAGCTGCAAGAACTGCTCGGCGAAATATCGGGATTCGACTCGGTGACGTTGCAGCCGGCTGCTGGCGCCCACGGCGAATTCACTGGCGTTCTTGTTGCCAAGGCCTACCATGAGGCCAACGGGGACTTCGACCGGAAAACGGTTATTGTGCCTGATTCGGCGCACGGAACGAACCCGGCGACAGCCGCCATGGCTGGCTTTAACGTTGTCGAAGTCCCGTCAGACAAACGTGGCAATACTGATCTTGATGCACTCCGGGAGCTTGTCGGACCGGACACCGCCGCGCTGATGATCACGAACCCGAGCACACTTGGCCTCTGGGATGAAGGCATCGAAGAGGTCGTTTCCATCGTGCACGAAGCCGGTGGGCTGGTCTACAACGATGGCGCGAACTTCAATGCCATCCTCGGTATCGTCCGGCCAGGCGATCTGGGCATCGATATCATGCACTACAACCTCCACAAGACATTCTCGACCCCGCACGGTGGCGGTGGTCCAGGATCAGGACCAGTCGGCGTCCGAGCCGGACTGGAACAGTACCTGCCGGAGCCCGTTGTCGTGAAAACGACAGATGAGGATGGCAACGACTTCTACGATTACTCCTGGCCGGAACATAGTATCGGCAAAGTACATGCATTCAATGGCAACTTCGGCATGCATGTCCGTGCCTACACCTACATACGAATGCACGGGGCTGCGGGCTTGCGTCAGATTAGCGAAGACGCCGTGCTAGCGGCGAACTACCTGCAGGAGAGTTTGAAAGGGTATTACGATCTGCCATTTGACCGGACCTGCATGCATGAGTTTGTGCTGTCGGCAAATCGACAGAAGAAGAACGATGTCCGGGCGCTTGATATCGCCAAGCGGATGCTCGACTTTGGCATTCACCCGCCCACTGTCTACTTTCCGCTCATCGTCCCTGAAGCGTTGATGATCGAGCCGACCGAGACTGAAAGTAAAGAAGTTCTGGACACCTTTGTCGACACGATGCTCCAGATTGCAGCCGAGTCCCAGGATGATCCGGAGTTTGTTCGCTCCGCGCCGCACGACACCGAGTTCAAGCGTCTCGATGAGGTTTATGCCAACCGGAACCTGAATCTGCGCTGGACCCCGGAGCAAGCTGAAGAAAAAGTTGCTGCGGACTAATTAAAGCCGACGAGTGAATAGTAACATCGACTGATGTCACCTCTCACAGGTCGGGTGGCTATCGTTACTGGCGCAAACCACGGTATCGGCGAGGCGACCGCGCGCCTGCTGGCGAACGAAGGCGTGGCTGTCCTACTCAACTATCTGCGAATTGACGACGAAGCAGATCTGTCGCAACCGGAGGAATACCGGAAGCAACGCGCGAGTGACGCATCCCGAATCGTTCAGGATCTGGAGAGCGCTGGCTGCAGGGCTGTCGCGGTTGAGGCTGATCTCAGCGATCCAGAGGCAATACCATTCCTTTTTGATGAGGCGGAACGGTTGCTCGGACCGGTCGATATCCTGATCAACAACGCCAGCAGCTGGCTTGCTGATACTTTTGTGCCAGACACTTCCGGGCAGGGTGGCCAGGATCAGCTGCGAGTTTCCGCTTCATCCTTTGACCGGCAGTTTTCAGTAGACGCCCGGGCAACTGCCCTGTTGGTTGCCGAGTTCGCGCGCCGTCATATCGATCGAAACGCCAGCTGGGGCAGGATTGTGAGCCTGACTTCCGGTGGTGAGACAGGTTTTCCGGGCGAGGTTTCGTATGGGGCAGCGAAGGCGGCGCTCGAAAACTACACCTTTTCTGCGGCAGTGGAGCTTGCCGGTTGGGGAGTCACCGCGAATATCGTTCACCCGCCGGTGACCGATACGGGTTGGGTGACTGATGAGATTCGCGAGTTCGTCTCCAGATCGCCACATCTCCAGCATATCGCCGACCCAATCGACGTAGCTAACGTCATCTGCTTTCTCGTCTCGGACGATGCGGCCATGATTTCGGCAAATGTCCTGAAGATGTGGTGAACCGGTTGTCCCCTGGTTAGCTGCCTGAAACGACGCTACCTCTGAATCTACGACATTTCTCCGATGTTTCGTTGCCTTTTCCTGCTGATACTAGGCTGACAAGTTCCAACTGATGGACTCATGGAGCGAAACAACGCAGGAGGCTACGAAATGCAACCATTTACTATCTTTGCCGCGACTGGAGACGGCGTCACGCGAATTGACAGCCCGGAAGGTTTACGATTCGAGACCTCAGATTCGCTCAATGGCAGAGAAATTCAGTCCGTCGCCGTTGATCCAAACAATCCCCAGCGCATCTACGCCGGAAGTCACAACTACGGAGTTGCGAAATCGCTTGATGGCGGAAACACCTGGTCTGATGCCGGTTCTGGGATTCCCCACACCCGCATACCGTCAATGGCCATCTCAGCCTGCCATGTCGAAAATGGGGTATCAGCGGTATTCGCTGGCACAGAACCAAGCAATCTGTACCGCTCATACGATGATGGCGATTCCTGGGTGGGTTCTCCGGAACTACCCGAACTCCCTTCATCCAGTAGCTGGTCGTTCCCGCCGCGTCCCTGGACGCACCACACCCGTTGGATTACCCCGCATGCGACCGATCCTGCTGTTCTTTTCGTCGGCATCGAACTCGGCGGGGTCATGCGCAGCCTGGATGGCGGCGAAACATGGGAGGATCGAAAGCCTGGATCCTATACCGATTCACACGCTATCGCCGTCCATGGGACGGCGCTTGATCGTGTCTACGAGGCTGCTGGGCAAGGCGTGTCAGTATCTCACGATCGAGGAAGTAGCTGGAGCGAGGTTGATAGTGGAATGGATCGGCACTACTCGTGGGGGTTGGCCGTCGACCCGCTCGATCCAGACCTCTGGTATGTTTCGGCAAGTCACAGCGCACGCTACGCTCACCGCTCTTCTGGAGACGCGCAGGCCATTCTCTACCGAAAACGCGGACAAGAATCCTGGCAACCGTTGAACGGGGATCTGGAGCAGCCGTTGCCGTACATGCCGTATTCCCTGCTGACGTTGCGGGAAAGGCCCGACACCCTGCTGGCTGGAATGAAGAATGGTGAGATCTGGTTAACAGAAGATGCAGGCGATAGCTGGAGACAGTTGGATGTCCAGCTGTCTGGAATCCTGCAACTCAGTGAAGCAGCCAGATAACCCTGATTGCCATATATCGAAAATTATCGCTTCCAGAAAACACATAGAAATAAGGAATATTGATGGGTGAACACGTGCATGTTCTAGCGATTCCCGGTAGCCTGCGGGCTTACTCGTTCAATCGGGCATTGCTCGTGGCGACGTCTGAACTGAATGCCGAAGACGTCAGCATCGAGATCTACGATTTGCATGACATTCCACTCTACAACGCTGATGTTGAAGCTGAAGGCAATCCCGTAGAGGTTGCGCGGTTTAAAGATGCTATCCGGGAAGCCGACGCATTGCTGATCGCAACTCCGGAGTACAACGGATCTATCTCAGGGGTGCTCAAGAATGCTATTGACTGGGCTTCCCGGCCGGCGGGGAATAGTGTTCTGCTTGGCAAACCGGTTTCGGTCATCGGGGCAACATCTGGCCGGTCCGAAACGACGAAGGCACGGGCAGATACTGAGCGAATTCTGAATTCTTGTCGCGCGGTAGTGTTGCCGGCAACCAACTTCGGGCTTGGCAAAGCGGGCGACTACATAGATGAAGGGATCGTCCACAGCCCTGAGGTTGAGGCTGATCTGGCTGAGGTCATTGAACATCTCGCCGTATTTGCCCGGTCACATGCCCTGATCGCCGCTGATTAACGATGAATGAACGGCCTTTCCAGGCTTTCTCCCACTCAATATGCCATTCACTCCCGGTTGACCAGCGATTGTTTTGGCTGCTCGCCGTTCACTGGTAGGATACCCTGGAACAGGTGAAAGGGAGCCGCCTGTGGAGGGCCAGTACAAAGACTTTGCTGAATGGACCGCTACTGCAATCGACATTTTCGGCGTAGTCGTTATTGCGACTGGCGTCATCGTTTCGACGGTACTGTTTATCCAGCGATGGCGTCATTCTGTATCTGTTGTCGTCTCATACCGGTTGTACCGCCAGCATCTAGGCAGATCGTTGCTGCTGGGACTCGAATTGCTAGTTGCCGCCGATATTATCAAAACAGTGGCAGTTGATCAGACTATTGAAAGCCTGTCCTCGCTCGGGTTGCTGGTGCTGATACGTACGTTTTTGAGCTTCACGCTGGATATGGAAGTAGATGGAAAGCTGCCGTGGCAGCGTTCTGGAAACTAACCAGCGACGCTGGCCTTGATTTCCTCCTCCTCAACAAATTCGGCTCCAATCGGCATGATGCCGAGCGTGAGTGACTGCTCGACGATATCCCGCTTGACCAGTCGTTCCGCCTCGACGAGTTTCTCCCGCAAAGGGTGACCCGGCAGAGCATTGGCCAGCATTTCTCGAACCTGACGCATCAGGTCAATCGTTTTGTTGAAGCTCAGCACTACATCACCTTCGCTCAGATCTATTCTCCTGGTGATGTTTGACATTAGCGCGCCATTGCACCAGGCGCGTATCCCGCCATAGAAGCTGGCGTGATGCCCACCGGAAATAATGAGCCGGTTGCTGCGTTCGGCTCCGACAATGGCGTGTTCCAGGTCTTCAAGACGCCGACGAAGCAGGATCAAGTGGTTTGGCAAGGAATAGCTATTTCGCAGCCTCGAGTCGCGGTCGTAGGCATACCAGGAAAATACCTCGGCCAGATCAGCCGGGCTGAGCTTATCGAGCATCCCCCGGTCGATCATTTCACAAATGATGAGCCCGTTATTGTCGAAGACATCCGCAAGGAGATCAGCTTTGGCTGTCGGGTAGCCCCGATTGAGGTAGCCAAAACGGTGCAGCACATTTTGAATGCCGCGAATGAGACCGCGAATACGCTCTGTCTCGTCTTCAAGCTCTTGCTGGAGCGTCTCCTCAGTTCGATGGCGTTCTTTTTCCAGGGCAATGGTAATGCGAATGTTCTTCTGGTGGGCTTTGCGTTTTTTACAGGTGTGACACGGATGTGCATTGCGCTGGTCAATTGATGCCGCCGTCTGGTTTCTCACTTCACGGATCTGGGAAAGCAGAGCTTCTCTTGACTGGTGATATAGGCGTTGCATCTGCTCTTGATGGTTCTGAATTTCAGCATCCAGATCAGGAAGCGGCAACGCATCCATCTGATCGTGGACATCAGCCAGAATATCAAGCGGGATGCTGGTCGTCAGGTCCGCCTCTTCCTCATCTATCATGAGAAGTTCGTCGGGGATGCGCACCGTAAACTCCCGGGAGGGTGGATAGTCGATCTCTTTGTACTGTTCGATGATCGTCGTTTTTGCGCCAAACAGAAACAGGCCGATTCCACCCCTGGCAGGTTTTCCGAGGAAAACTCCCCAGCCATCTTTTCTTGAGTGAATCACCAGTCCAGGCTCTGTTGAGCGGAACAGTTTTCGGAGTGGCTGACGGCCAGGTTCTGGCCATGGTCTGCTGTCAAGCCGCTGGTCAAGGTTGCTGAGTTCATTCTCCAGACTTTTCTGCTTCTTATTCAGCGCGTTGATCGAGTGGTTGAGGCCGCTGTACTGATCGAGTAACTCATCCCCGCCTTCCAGGCCGATCAGACAACCATGCGGAAGCTCCTCGATGCGATCGCCAAGCGCGACAATGTCGTCTTCGAGTTCCCTCGCCCTCCGCGCGGACTGAAACTGGGCCAGGGATTGCTGGAGCAGATTGCGAACCCTGTGGCCATGCGGCGGATCCCATAGATTCAAGACGGTGTTGTAGCGGATGGTAAATGAACTCATCACCGGCTCAAGCTCGCCGGTGGCGATCTCGAGCATGGCTGGAAATCGGATCCAGGGGGAGTGTGGCACGACAATGTAGCCAAGTTCGTCCATTCCCCGCCTGCCAGCCCGGCCCGCCATCTGCTGAAATTCGTTGGGAATGAGTAGTCTTCGTTGTCTGCCATCCCATTTATTGAGCCGCCCGATAACGACAGCCCGAGCTGGCATGTTGACGCCGAGCGCCAGAGTGTCGGTTGCGAAGACAACCTGGAGCAATCCCTGGCTGAAGAGCACCTCGACGAGCTGTTTGAGCAGCGGCAGTAGCCCGGCGTGGTGATAGCCGACTCCCTTGCGAACCAGCGAAGTGATTGCGATGACCTGATCCAGCTGGCGATCCTCCTCACGCATCGTAGATAGATGCGCCTCGATGATCTGTTCGATACGGTCGGAAACCTGTTCGCTTCGCACCAACTGCGGTCTCATCACCGCGAGACGCTGGGCAAATTCTTCACAGTCGCGACGTGAGAAGAGAAAGTAGATAGCTGGGAGCATCTGCTTGTTGGACATCGCCTGGATGATTTCCCACGGTTGCGGCTCTTCTTTTTCCGCCTGCTGGCGTTGTTCCGGCGAGAGTCCGCCACGTCGCATCTGTTTCCTGATCTCGCCGCCTGCCTTGGGAAATGTCTCGATGATCTCCCCTTCATGGTCGATGACGATGCGGAGTTTTTTATCCAGGTAGTAGTAGAGCGCCAGGGGAATCGACCGTTGGGCGTGAAGTATCAGTTTGATCGGCCGGTGAGTTCGGCTAATCCAGGCTGCAATTTCATCTGCATTGGAAACCGTCGCTGAAAGGCAGATGAGCTGGATATGCTCCGGGCAGAGAATTATAGCCTCTTCCCAGGTCGTTCCCCGCTCCTGGTCGGCAATGTAATGCACTTCATCGAAGATGACGCAATCCACACTCTCGATATCCCAGGGTGTCTGTAGCAACATGTTGCGCAGCACCTCGGTCGTCATCACCAGGATCGGCGCGTCAGGATTCTGGGTGACATCTCCAGTCAGCAGCCCGACGAAGTCGCCATAAACCTCTCGCAGATCGCGGAACTTCTGGTTGGAGAGCGCTTTGATCGGGGTGGTGTAGACGACTCTGCCCTGGCGTTGCATAGCCTCGAAACAGCCAAATTCAGCTACGATCGTCTTGCCGGTGCCGGTAGGGGCGGCGACCATGACCGAATGGCCGTCCAGGAGTTCGTTGATAGCGTCGATCTGAAACGGGTCGAGGTCGAAAGGATATAAATCGGAGAATCGCGAGAGCGTTTCTTCCGGGTTGAACGAGTCATTCATTAGAATTCAATACCGGACAGCATCATGCCAACTTGCGACGCATTAGAATACGGCAACACATGCCCCGGGGAAGGGGCGTTTGGCGGACGAGTATACCAGTCAGCGGATTGTACTCAGGAGGTAGCCGCCAAAAAATGAGTTGGAGTGCTGGTGCGAGTCGGGATTAACGGACAACTGCTTTCGTTTCGAGAAGATTACCGGCAGGCCGGTGTCAGCCGGTACATTGACGCGCTGCTCCGCTATCTACCCAAATGCGCTCCAGATGATGAGTTTGTGGTGTTTACCGGAGCTCATGACCTCGACCTGAGAAACAGGTACGATCCCGGGATCGAATGGATCGTCAGTACCTGGCAGTCGCGCCGGCCTGAAGCGCGAATCGTCTGGGAACAGACAGCCGGTCAGATACTCGGCAAGCGACACCGGCTTGACCTGCTGCATTCACCGGTCAATGTTGCTCCACTCGCCGCACGCATTCCCCAGGTTGTCACCGTGCATGATCTCGCATTTGAGCATTTTCCCGAACAGTATCCACGCTCAAAAGCCAGGTACCTTCAAGCGATGACGAGAAAATCCGTCAACCGCGCTAATCGAATCATCGCCGTTTCGAACGCGACGAAACACGATCTGATCTCGTTGTATGGCGCAGCACCACACAAGGTTACAGTGATCTCCAACGGCGTGAGTGACGACATGTTCCCGCGTTCAAGAGAAGCGACGACGGTGCTCCGCCGTCGCCACAACTTGCCAGAGAACTTTTTCCTCTTCGTCGGGACGCTGCAACCACGGAAAAATCTGGAGGGATTGCTCCAGGCATTGGCGTTGCTACCGAGCGATCTGGACTGGCCGCTCGTTGTCATAGGCGGGTCAGGTTGGATGGACGACCCTATACATCGCACCGTTCGCCGGTCAGGCATATCTGAACGGGTGCGTTTCATCGGTTATGTTCCCGGCGAGGATCTTCCGTACTGGTACTCGGCTGCCGCGATTCTTGTCATGCCGTCGTTCTATGAGGGGTTTGGTCTACCGGTTCTTGAGGCTATGGCTTGCGGCACGCCGACTATCGTTGCCAACACACCGGCCCTGACCGAAGTGGCTGGATCAGCAGCCTTGCGGATCGAACCAACCCAGCCTCGTTCAATAGCCCGGGAAATGTTGCGACTGGCATCTGATCCAGCGCTTCAACAAGAATTGACAACCACTGGTCTGGCCCGCGCGCATACTTACAGCTGGCGTCGGACAGCCGAAGAAACCCGCAGCGTATATTCTGAGGTCACAGGAGCATAGAGCATGGTCACTCAAATTAGTGGGCAGCGGAAATCGCTTGAAGAGGTCGGTGAGTTCGGGCTGATAAGCAGCATCCGGAACATCCTTCGAGCCTCGAAGGAGGTTTCGACTGGCCTGGTGAACGAAATTGGCGACGACACCGCCATCTGGCAACCGCGCCGGGGTTGGCGGACCGTAATCACGACAGACATGATGATCGAGGGAACGCACTGGCGGCACGCCTGGAGCAAAGGAGAGTCGGTTGGTCATCGAGCACTGGCCATCAACCTCAGTGATCTGGCTGCCACCGGCGCTCACCCGCGAATCGCGACGATATCTTTGGGCTTGAAAGGAACCGAGACAGATCGCTGGGTCTACGATCTCTACAAGGCTGCGCTAAGCCTGGGAAAACGCTTCCACTTCAAAATTGCTGGTGGCGACATCGTCAAATCGCCTGATCGAACGACGGTTGGCGTGACGTTTATCGGGGAAATCCCGCCTCACCGGGTTCCACTTGAACGAGGTCGCGCACAGGAAGGCGATGTCATCGCCGTGACCGGTCCGCTGGGTCTCGCAGCCGCGGGGTACCGGGCGCTGCTCAACGACAACATTCAGGTTGAAGGCTCGCCGCGGATGTTGAAAGCGTTCCGCCGTCCAGAACCTCGGGTACTGCAGGGGATATTGCTCGGTATCGCCGGAGTGCGCTGTGCTATGGATCTCTCGGACGGGTTGCTCGGCGATTTGCCGAAGATTTGTGATGCGAGCGGGTTCAGCGCAACGCTGATTGAAGATGCCCTACCGGTGCCACACTCTGTACGCTGGAGCAATGAAGACTGGCGTGACCTGGTTTTGCGATTTGGCGAGGACTTCGAACTGTTGTTTACCTGCCCTCCGGAGGTATTCGAAACCGTTAGTAAACTGTTTGTCCGGTGGGGTTGCCAGGCTCCGATTGAAATCGGCTATATGCGTCCATCGGCTTCGGTGACCAATGAGATTGAATTGATGAAAACGAACCGAATGCGTGAGGTCCTCGAACCAGGCGCCTGGGATCATTTCGCCAGCGCTTCGCGTTGACACGTATCAAGCTGACTAGTATCCTAATTCCGACTAAATTGGTCGGTATTAGGCTGGTTGATGATGTCCAATCTAATTCAAGATCAGATTAGTCGGTGTATCGAGTCTGGATTCAGGTGAGAACACGGGAGCCAGGTTGAACCGGCTCCCGAGAACATGACAGCGACGAGCGAAGCATTACTGGCCGTGACACCGGCCACTTCGGAGGTTCCCAAGATGGGGCTGGGAAACACCACGCCACTGTGTTCGCAGTATAGCATGGCTGATTTTCCCTCCGGGCGGGAGTTTTTGCGCCTCGTCGCATAGTTTGACAGGGGAGATCAAACGTATGACGCGCAGGTTTGTGAGCCGAAGAGGGCTACTTAAAGGGTTCACTGGCATCGCCGCGACAGCGGCAGCCATTCCGTTGCTTGCTGCTTGTGGATCCGACGATGATGACGAATCAAGTGACGCCACAGCATCACCGTCTCAGGCAGCAGGCGCGGAAGCTGACCCGGAAGCCGATCCTGAAGCCGATCCAGAGGCTGATCCTGAAGCCGATCCAGAGGCCGATCCCGAAGCTGACGCTGAAGCCGATCCAGAACCGACGGATGTTTCCGGAAGCGCTTCATCTGAGACAGGCGGGCAATTGACCATCTATTCCGGACGCAGTGAAGAGCTTGTGGGACCGATCATCCAGCAATTTGAAGACGCGACTGGCATCGAAGTAGCAGTCAAATACGCCGGCACTTCAGAACTGGCTGCAACGTTGCTGGAGGAGGGAGACAACACGCCCGCAGACGTCTTCTTTGCACAAGATGCCGGCGCGCTTGGCGCTGTCGCTGATGAAGGCATGTTCCAGAAACTGCCAGGTAGCATCCTTGATCTGGTTGAGCAGCGGTTCCGGTCTGACGATGACGAGTGGGTTGGAATCAGCGGTCGAGCCAGGGTACTCGTCTACAACACAGATGAATACTCCTCTGATGACATGCCGGAAACAATTCTCGATTTCACTGACCCGGTCTGGAACAACAAGCTCGGCTGGGCGCCAACCAATGCTTCCTTCCAGTCATTTGTCACTGCGCTTCGTGAACTAGAGGGTGATGAAGTTGCCAAAGAATGGCTTGAGGGTGTGAAAGCTAACAACGCTGCCATCTACCCCGGTAACCCACAGATCGTCCAGGCCGCGATCGACGGTGAAATCGGAGTTGGATTCGTCAATCACTACTACCTCTATCGCTTCGAAGAGGAGGCCGGTGGTGAAGTAGGGGCGAATAATTTCTGGTACACCGACGGAGATCCCGGAGCGCTGGTGAACGTAGCCGGCGCCGGAATACTCGAAGCATCAAACAATGTCGAGGCTGCCGAAGCGCTCCTCGAGTATTTTCTCAGCCAGGAAGGACAGCTCTACTTTGCTGAAGAAACCTTTGAGTATCCGCTGGTAGCTGGCATTTCCGCTGACCCCCGACTAGTGCCTCTGGACGATATTCAGACACCGAACATAGATCTATCTGATCTCGATGATCTGCAGGGCACCCTGGAAATGCTCACGGATGTAGGGCTGTTGTAAACAAACTAGCTCGTCTGAGCCAACTGGAAGCGTCGATCGATGGAGACTGGTCAGAAATTATTGCCTGGTCCCGGTGGCGGGAAGCAATCGACTAGATTCTGGCCGAAGACGACAATTCATGGAGCGCCAGCAGTCTTGTGGCTGCCGGCGCTCTCTGTTGTTGTGCTGATGCTGTTGCCGATCCTGTATCTTGTGTTTCGCACCTACCAGGGCGGTATCGAGCTAGTTGATCTCCTTTTTCGTGATCGAACACTCACCTTGCTCAAGAATACCGTGGTCCTCACCGTTGTCGTGACGACTGCCAGCATCGCGGTTGCGGTCCCGCTTGCCTGGCTCATCGGACGGACCGACTTGCCGGGACGGAAGATCTGGTCCGTTGTCACGGTGCTTCCACTGGCAATTCCAAGTTATGTCGGGGCGTTCACTGTGATAGCTCTGCTTGGGCCACGAGGTATTCTCCAGGGCTGGCTGGAACCGCTCGGGGTTCAACGACTGCCAGAAATCTACGGATTGACCGGGGCGTCGGTGACCCTCACCTTGCTGATCTATCCGTATGTCCTGATTACCGTGCGCGCTGCCTTACATGGCGTTGACCGCTCCTATGAAGAATCCGCAAGGGCGATGGGCTATGGACCGTGGAAGACCTTTTTCCTGGTTAATATTCCTTTGTTGCGTCCCGCAATTGCCGCCGGGGGGCTGCTGGTTGCTCTGTACACCATCAGTGAATTTGGCGCGGTTTCGCTCCTACGTTACGATACGTTCACCCGGGCCATCTACACCCAGTATGCCAATGCCTTTGATCGTACCCTGGCTGCCGGGTTAGCCCTGTTGCTGGTCGGTTTGACGCTGATCGTGCTTGGGTTGGAGTGGAAAACTCGCGGTCGCGCCACTTACTTCCGAAGTTTCGCCGGTCCCGGACGACCGCCAGCACGGATGAAGCTAGGACGCTGGAAGCCGGTTGCCCTGCTGTACTGTACGGTTATCACCTGTCTCTCGCTGGTCATTCCCATCGGTGTCATCTGCTACTGGTTGTGGCGTGGGGTGCGGGCTGGCGAGCCACTGAGGCTGGTTTGGGAAGCCGCCTGGAATTCGTTTTACGTTGCTGGACTGGCTTCCGTAGCGGCAGTTTGTGCGGCAGCACCTCTGGCATTGTTTGCCGTTCGCTACCCGGGCACAGTTAGTGTGCTCTTCGAGAAACTCAGCTACACCGGTTATGCATTGCCGGGAATCGTCATCGGCCTCGCCATGGTGTTCTTCGGCGCGAACTATGCTCCCTGGATCTACCAGACGCTGGCGCTGCTCATCGTCGCCTATGTCATTCTGTTTCTTGCTCAGGCAATTGGCGCGCTACATGCTTCCCTGCTTCAGATCAATCCCAGGATCGAGGAAGCCGGCAGGGTGCTGGGCTATTCCAGTGTTCGAATCTGGGCTACGGTCACCGTACCGCTCATTCGCCGTGGGGTACTGGCTGGCGGCGCGCTGGTGTTTCTCACTGTCATCAAAGAGTTGCCGGCCACCTTGCTGTTACAGCCAATAGGCTTCGAAACGCTGGCAACAAGGATCTGGAGCGCATCAGCGGAAGGGTTTTGGGCCAGGGCTGCTGCACCGGCGCTGTTGCTCATCATCATTTCGGCGCTCGCCATGGTTTTTCTGAACCTTCGGGATAGCTACAGCGAGCGGGACGAATAGAGACCTGCCAATTGATCGCGAAGGACTTGTATTCGCAGCCGCAATATAATCCCGACTGGTAAACTCAGAATTAGCCGTAGAAGGTTGACCAGGCAAGTATCGAGGATGATGTGAAAAGCGCAGTCACACTCGACAAGGTACGGAAACAGTTTGCCAGGCAGGAGAACCCTGCCGTCAATAACCTCGACCTGCAGATCGACGAAGGCGAACTCGTCGCGCTGCTCGGACCAAGCGGGTGCGGAAAGACGACGACGCTCCGGTTAATTGCCGGGTTTGAAACGCCAGATGCGGGTTCGATCTATATATCAGGTGACCTCGTGGCTGGCGAGCATCATGTTGTTCCGCCAGAACGACGGAGCATCGGCATGGTTTTCCAGGACTATGCGCTCTTTCCGCATCTGACGGTCACAAAAAATATCGCGTTCGGACTTCGTGGGGTTGACAAGCAGGTTCGCCGGGAACGACTGAGCGAATTGCTTGAGCTGACCGGACTTGCAAACTTTGCCGACCGGCTTCCCCATGAGCTTTCGGGCGGACAACAGCAGCGCGTTGCGCTGGCGCGATCGCTCGCACCCAAGCCAAAACTCATTCTGCTGGATGAACCCTTTTCAAATCTGGACACTGAAATGCGCCTTCAAATGCGCGTTGAGGTTCGTGATCTCTTGAAGTCGCTTGGAACAACGGCAATTCTGGTGACGCACGATCAGCAGGAAGCTATGACCTTCGCGGATCGGATGGCGGTCATGCTGGACGGCTCTATTCATCAGATTGACAAGCCTGAAACCATCTACCATTATCCAGCTACCAGGGCGGTTGCCAACTTCGTAGGTCTGGGAACCTTTGTCCCGGCACTCGTCAATGGTGATCTTGCTGATTCCGATGTCGGACAATTCGAGCTTGGCGAGCACGGTCCCCATGAGTCCGTGGATTTGCTCATTCGTCCACGTGACGTGACGCTCGAGGTCGATCCCGACGGGGTCGCCGTGATCGAGTCTCGAGTATTTCACGGCGCAGAGTCAACCTACGTTGTCCGTTTGCCCTGTGGGGTACAGCTCCAGTCCAGCCAGCCATCGTATGTGTCGATCTCTCCCGGTACCCGGGTGCGCGTTCGCTGCAACCGCGTTCGGTTGGCGGCCTACGATGCTGACTACCGGGTTGCGCTAACGAACCCGCCTCAAGTTGGGGCGCTGCCGCTCGATATCTCCAGCCCATTCGGTGAGACAGAATAAACTGTAATTGAGTTTGGGTTATCATCAACTTGTTGAGTTGGAATTCATTCCGCTGCCATTCACACGGAGGACAGGTTGACGGTATCTCAGGGATCCGCACTTGAGGTGACATCACACGGGCCCGCCGACACCCGGAAGCTCGGGAAGATGCTGGGCGAAAACCTCTCACCAGGTGACTTGTTGTTGCTTTCTGGAGGCATCGGCGCCGGGAAGACTACCTTTGTTCAGGGACTTGCCGCTGGGCTTGGGGTAACGAGCCAGGTGCAAAGCCCTACATTCACCCTGGTGATTGAGCACGAGTTTCGACAATCCGCCAACTCTGACCTGCGTTTCTATCATATTGATCTCTACCGGATGGCGAGCACCATCGATGAACTGCAAACCATCGGTTTGTCCGAATATCTGGACGATAGCGACGCAGTGGTGGCCGTCGAGTGGCCCGAGCGCGCGGCGATGTTGTTGCCAGAAGAATACCTGCTGGTACATTTGATGAAAACGTCCGAGACGGAACGGCAACTGCTCTTCTTGCCCTCTCACAGCCATTATCTGTCGATTGTAGAAGGGATGCTTCAGAGGATTGCCGGATCAGATCAATAGCTCTCATCAAGCATGGATGCTTGCAATTGATACGTCCGCGGACCAGGTTGGGCTGGCATTGTCCAGGGTCACCAGGTGGGCTGTCAGCCAGTCTTCTGAGATCTCCTGGTCAGCTCCTAGAAAACAGACCGAGACGCTGTTGAATCAAATTGACCACTTGTTGCGAATCAATGAGATTGAGGTCAACGCTCTTGGTGGGGTAGCTGTAGCCATTGGTCCAGGCTCGTTTAATGCCCTTCGGGTCGGGCTTAGCACGGCAAAAGCGCTCTGTTTCGGATTGGACATTCCAATATTTGGCATCGGGACGCTAGATGCCTCGGCGCATGCGTTTCGCTCGTTTGGATTTCCGATTAGAGCGTTCATCGATGCTGGGAGAAACAGGGTGGTGGCCAGTGACTATAGAATTGTTAATGAAGAAGCTGAGCTGCTTAGTGAACCTGCACACCGCAGGCTGGACCAGCTTGGTGAAGGCTTGCTGGAGCCGACCCTTCTGATCGGCAGGCTACCTGAAGCTGTTGTCAGAAATCTGGAGAAACTGCCAAACGTAATAATCCCAGATGAAGCAAGCCGGACAGCCAGGACCGGTATCATAATAAACATGGCATTGTGCCGGTGGAGGAACGGCGACGAAGACAACCTGTTTCAGCTTGAGCCGATTTACGTCCATACGAGATCTGGCGGACAGGTGAAAGCGTAGTTTTAAGGGGCAGTTCGAACTTGGCCTTCTATCTGGAACCAATGCGAGTTGAAGATGTGCCCGAGGTTTCTCAGGTAGATCGAAGGTGCTTCACGAATCCCTGGCCTCAGACTGCCTACCGCAGGGAACTGCGAAATCAGCGCAACAACTACTATATTGTCTTGCGTAAAACTCCTGATGAAGACGACGAGCCGAAACGCCAGACCGATAGTTCAAGCCGGCTCAATATTTTTCCATTCCGCCGTAAAAACAGTGCGCAGACCCGGAACGATCCGATTGTCGGATTTTGCGGTATGTGGATCATGTTTGACGAAGCGCATATCACTACTATCGGCGTTGACCCTGAGTATCGGGGCAACGGTCTCGGCGAATACTTGATGGTTATGTTGTTTGAAGAAGCAATGCGCCGTGGCGCGGATTGGGTCACACTCGAAGTGCGAGTCTCTAACACCCAGGCTCAGTCGCTGTACCGAAAATACGGATTCACCCAGCAGGGAGTTCGGCGCAGGTACTACAGCGACAACGGTGAAGATGCGTATATCATGTGGTCCCCTCGTATACGTGACCCGGAATTCGTGAGTAACTACGAACAACTGCGGGCAGAGCTGGATGCAAGGCTTCAGAATATTGTCACCGATCAGGTTCAACCGTTGGCAGAGGGCGACTAATCAAAGGCAGCAACGGTGAATATCCTCGCCATTGAAACATCATGCGATGAGACGTCCGCCTCCGTGGTTCACGAAGGCCGGTTGGTACGTTCAAACATCATCGCCTCACAGGCAACCTTTCATGCCAAATACGGCGGCATCGTCCCAGAACTTGCTTCCCGGCAGCACATAACGGCGATCCTGCCGGTGTTAGACGAAGCACTTAAAGTAGCCGGGGTGAATCATGATGAGATTGAGGCTCTGGCTGTCACTGAGGGTCCTGGTCTGGCCGGCTCACTGCTGGTCGGTGTCAACGTTGCGAAATCGCTAGCTTATGTTTGGAAGAAGCCGCTTATTCCGGTCAACCATCTTGAAGGTCATATTTACTCAAACTGGTTGTCGCGCGACGTAGATTCGATTGGTCCGGAACCCGAATTTCCAGCAGTGTGCCTCATTGTATCCGGTGGCCACACCCTGTTACTCCTGCTTCATCGACACGGGGTCTACGAGGAACTCGGTCAGACACTTGACGACGCCGCTGGGGAGGCGTTTGACAAAGGCGCAAGAATTCTCGGGCTTGGTTACCCCGGAGGACCGGCGATCGAGCGTGCGGCCGAAGGAGTGACAACATCGATAGAGTTCCCGCGTGCCTGGCTCGACAACTCGGCTTCATTTTCGTTCTCCGGCGTCAAAACTGCGCTGCTGCGTGCCTGCGAACCATATGAGATGCCTGACAACGGATCGGAAAAACGTACCTCGACAACGGCACAAGATAGCCTGTTCCCAACCCATGATCCACCAAGCTATGTTTCCGAAATGCCCGTAGCTGAACTGGCAGCTGCCTATCAGGAGGCAATTGTCGATGTGCTGGTAACGAAAACGGTCAAAGCAGCCCTGGAACATCAGGCTCGCAGCGTTCTGATTGCCGGAGGAGTCGCGGCAAACACACTTTTGCGCGAGCAATTACGAAGGAACCTGGATATTCCGTTATTTATTCCGACGCTCGAATTCTGTACTGACAATGGAGCGATGATTGCCGGGGCGGCCTATCACATTCTTCGTCGCGGAGCGACGGCGGGCTGGCGGCTGGATGCCAGAGCACGATTGCCGTTGAGCGAAACACTGGGAATTCAGATGGTGACGAGCCCTTCCCATGTCTGAGCAACGTTTCAGCGACGAGTTGGAGATTGCCCGATCGACTGCCGTTGAAGCGGGAAGGTTGCTCCAGGAGATGCTGGGAGATGTCCGGCGAATTGAATACAAAGGAGTAGCCAATCTCGTGACCGACGCGGATCATGAGAGTGAGGAGTTGATCCACACTCGTCTTCAGGAAGCGTTCCCAGCAGATCAATTTCTGGGTGAGGAGTCCCCAGGTAACGAGGCCAGCGCCAAACGAGGCCGATCATGGATCGTTGATCCGCTGGACGGCACGACCAATTACGCCCACGGATTCCCGATATTTGCTGTTTCGATCGCACTCGTCATCGATGGTATTCCAGAGGTCGGGGTGGTTTACGCTCCGGTGTTCGGTGATCTTTTTGCGGCAATACGTGGACAGGGAGCCACAAGAAACGATGTCCCGGTGGCGGTATCGACCGTTACCCGGCTAGAAGACGCCATGCTGGGATCTGGATTTGCCTATCACCCCGACCGGCGTCTGGACAATCTTGACCTCTGGAGCCGGTTTGTGGAACGAAGTCAGGCATGCCGGCGAAACGGTGCAGCGGCGTTGGATTTGAGCTGGGTCGCCTGTGGTTGGCTCGACGGATTCTGGGAGCGTGAACTGTCACCGTGGGATGTGGCTGCCGGGAGCTTGATTGTCACTGAGGCGGGAGGAACAGTGTCGCAATATTCCGGCGAGCGATACGATCCGTTCTGTCGAGAAATCGTGGCCGCCAATCCTGCGCTGCATCATGTTATGGTAGAGGAAATAAACGTGACCCGTGCCAGGCAGAGGCACAAGATTTAGCTATAGATCCATTCTGGCACACCGTTCGGCAAGCACCGTCCTGACAGTTTCTAGGAGTTGTTTCCCGTGGACAATCAATCTGAAGTCTTTCACAACCGCATCATCAAAGCTATCCGTTCCGGCGAGGTAATTTGTCTGTTTTTTCCAAGATTTGGCCGAACACTTGTCCTTGACCTGCGGTTCACGTTAGAAACACCACCGGGGATAATCGTGGACACCATGGTGACGAAGCCAAGTGAGCGAATCGAACGTCTTGAGAAAATGCGACCGGTCCTGCCTCCCCCGGACGTCATCAGAATTGCTCCCTGGTTCGGGACAATGCAGGCGCTCGATGAAGCTGGCATTGTCGATGTGATACTCGAGCGCTGTGCCGAAACCGGTTATGTCGAAACTGTGGAGCAGTGCCGGGAAGCTTTCAGGACGCTGGAAATGCTTGAAACGCGGTATCTCAAAGCGATCATTCGGGGCGATGGCGCTCGGACGATCTGGCAGCGTGAAGACGCCAGTCTCTGAATTTCAAGTCCGTTACGCCGCTAGCTCACATTTGAGAAATTTTTGTTGTAATAGACATAACCTTCATGTTGACGGTGCTTCCTGTTAACGTGCCATTCGGTTGCGAAATGTTGAGCGACTGCCTGTCCCCGATCTTGATCGACACCCCGGCGTATACTCATTCAATGTCAACTCAAAATCGGCAACCAGTTATTGTCTGGTCACAACGCTATCGCGATCATGAAACTGGCAGTCATCCCGAATCCCCTGCCCGAATCGATGCTATCGAGGGGCATCTGCAATCGGCGGGATGTTTCGACAGGTGCGTGATCGTCGAACCGGTTGCTTTAGCAGCTGAAGATGTCGCGGAGATCCACGATCGGCGCTATATTGACCGGGTTCGAACGCTGGCTGAAACCGGTGGCGGGTGGCTGGATCCGGATACGTTTGTCTCACCGGAATCGTATGAGGTAGCGCTTCTGGCAGCCGGTGGAGCTGTGACCGCCATCGACGCCGTGCTGGATGGCGCGCCAGCTTCATTTGCCATCGTTCGACCTCCCGGGCATCACGCTGAACCTGCCAGGGGGATGGGTTTTTGCCTGTTCAACAACGTGGCGATTGCGGCGGCGCACGCTCTGAATCATCCAGACATTCACCGGGTGGCAATCATCGACTGGGATGTTCACCATGGCAACGGCACCCAGGCAGTGTTCTGGGATAACCCGAATGTTTTGTTCATCTCACTGCACCAATTTCCACTCTACCCGGGGACCGGCCAGGCATTCGAACGCGGCTCAGATGCGGCAGCAGGTACAACGATTAACATTCCGCTGCCGGCCGGGAGCGGCGATCAAGAATATCTCGAAGCATTTCACAGCGCAGTTGTTCCGGCTGTGGAGTCTTTCCAGCCGGATATGTTGCTGGTGTCGGCCGGATTTGACGCTCACAGAGATGATCCGCTGGCAGGGATGAACGTGTCGGTGGAAGGGTTCGAGCGGTTTGCGTCTCTGGTGAGAGAACTGTCTGAACGGCTGTGCATGGGTAGACTAGTCCTCATTCTCGAAGGCGGATACAACCTGGAAGCGCTTGGCAGTTCCGTCGTCGCAACACTGGATGCAATTCACAGGTAAACTCTCAGGACCTGGTTATTGGTGTTCCGGGACGCAAAGGAATTGACGCCATGAGTTCAGGCAACGAGTTACGAAATGTCATCCGCGACGACGAACGTCGCCGTCATGACGAAGTTCGGGTCACGTCGCTGCAAAGCCAGTTGGATGAAATGCGATCACTCGTGCGTGAGCTTGTCAACCGGCAATCCCGAAGCGAGCACCAATTCAAGAAATACGAAGCGGGACTGGCTGAGCTACGCACTGCAATTGAACAACGCAGCCACGAGCAATCTCAGGCTTCGCAGGCACGCCAGATCGAGGAAGCACGCATACGGCAGCAGCTCGTCGAACTTGACGAGCGGATTGATGCCGGCATGAAGCCGATACGAGCATTGCAGGCTCATGTGGCGGAGGTGTTGGAGTCAATCCGCCGGGAGCGGGACGACGACCAGGCTGAACTACGGCGATACGAAGAGCTACGCTCAGTTATCGAGAGTGTCGCTGCCATTGCCGAACGGAACATTGATGTATCAAACCAGCTTCGGGATTCCATTGAAGGTCTCCGGGCTGAACATGCTCAGACCCAGCGCGATGTCGCTAAAGTTGACGATAGCGTGCGGATCACCGAGCAAGATGCCCGGCGACGGGTAAAAGATGTCGCGCTGGAGATCGAAAATATCGAAGCCAGACTCATCGAGATTTCACCCCAATTCGACCAGATTGAAGCGAGAATAGACGATCTCCGGGACTCGATTAAGCACATTGATCCTGCTCTCGACGAACTGCAACGCCACGGAGAACTCACCAGAGAGGAGATTGGCCGTCTGTACAGCCAGTCTTCCGAACGCGATGAATCACTGTCCGAGCGAATTGACGAAGTCCGCGTTCAGTTTGACGCGGCCGACCGGGATGTGCGTCAGTCGGTGGAGCACACAAACTCCAGATTCAACGAGCGATTTGACCAGGCTGGTGACGACCTGCGTGAACTCTCCTACCGGATCAATATCATCGAGATGCGCCTTGAAGAGCTTCAGGACACGGATATCCGAACACGACGCGAACTCTGGCATCTGAACGAGATGGGCATTCGCAGGCGCTTAGATCAGGTGCAATCTGAACTCGAACAACTGGTTGACCAGCGTCGTGCTGTCGAAGGCGAACTGACGGAAAATTCACGCACGAAACCTGAAACTGGTTCCAAATCCGGCGGAGTCGACTGATGAGTTCACTGCGGTTGGCCGATCGTGGCCATCCTTGATGGGCGTTGGATCCGTAATCCGGTTGAATTGCGCCGGAGATCCTACTACGCATCGGTAGTTGTCATAGCCACTAATATGGTCTCAAGCGGGGGAATCATTGACGATGTGCCGTCCATGATTTACCCGATAACCTGGCTTCTACTGCCAGTTGTCGCCCTGGGCATTGGCTACGGCGAAGCATTTTTCATTGAACATGGCAGGGGAGTTCGCCGCGCGGTTGTGACAGGACTGGCTGGCGCGCTGATCGGCCTGCTTTCGTGTGTGCTGCTTGCCGGGTTGCCGGGAGAGGCTGACTCGACAGGGCGTCGTCTGGCCGTTACTGGACTGAGCGGCATCCTGTTTGGATCCTTACTGTATTCTCTGGCAGCTTTTATAGGGTTAGGCGCAGGTAAAGGATCCAGTTATGCCGCGAGACGAATTGCGGACTCCGACGACGAAAACTGGTAATCTTAGTGTCAATAGTCGTGTGGACCATGTTTGACATGCCGATTGGGCTATGCTAAGGTCCGGACGACCCGGAACGAAGAAGTTCTGGAGCGATCTAACACACTGATCGGGACAATTCAGCTTCAGTTTTCATCCGATCAATCGTCTGAACCAGAATATCCGGCAGGTGCAGTGGGGGCATTCAGACCGGGTAACCAACAAACTTCTTGAATCGATTGAGAAGTTTTGAATTCTTTTAGCAGTGGGGCCGCAGCGTAGCGGGTGCTGAAAGAAACAAGGGTTGTTAGAGGCAATCCGGAGGGGTACAGAAATTTCTGGTTTCGGACACATGGGGGTGTCTCAAACCATTCACCTATCGCCGTTGGCTGACATGTTTTGATTCCCTGTACCAGGGCAGCCACTGTCGCGAACACCCTTTCGGATCTAAGGTGAAGGGGATTCGATTGGATCGCTTCCGACGCAGTCGGGTGCTGGTTGCATTCTTCATAGCGACGATTACAACCATGGCACTCGGAATTCCTGCGATCGCCGATCTCAATCTGATACTCGGCTCGTCCGCACAAGTCGCGTATACCAGTGGAGACGGCGTTAATGTCCGTGATGGTATTGGGTACTACACCAATGTCATCACAACGCTTCCCGAAGGGGCGGCAGTTACAGTTCTCGACGGTCCAGTGGCGGCAGACGATGGTTCTTACTGGTACTACGTCAATGCTGATGGCGTCGAAGGTTGGGTTATCTCCGACTATCTGAGCCTTCCTAGTTCAGCCACAAGTTCACTAGGCGAAATAGCATTTACCGGTGGTGACGGTGTTAATGTCCGTGCGTGGTACCCAGACGGTGGGGTCATCACGACGTTGCATGAAGGCGCTGTTGTGTCATTGCTGGCCGGCCCTGAATGGGACGCAAGCGGATCAGCATGGTGGCTGATTGGCTTCGAAGGCGTTGAGGGCTGGGTCATGGACAGCTACATCAGTTCCGTCGGTAGCGGCGGTTCGGGTAGTTCTTCATTCCAGGCTGTCGATGCTGGCTGGGTTTCGTACGTCGTTGGAACAGACGGCGCCGGGCTGCGGTTGCGAGACGCAGCTTCCTACGATTCCACGACGTTGCTGGTCATTCCTGAAGGCGAATCTGTGTATGTCATAGCCTCCGAAGTCTGGGGCGCAGACGGAACCGAATGGTGGCAGGTTGAATACGCAGGCGTCGTCGGCTATAGCGTCGCCTACTACCTCGGCGGGGCTGAGAGTGTTAGTACTCCATCGACAGACGATGCCGCGGGTACCGATACCGCCTCCAGCGACTCCGGTTCACTCTGGCCGGGCATTTATGCTCAGGTCGTTGGAACCGGCGGCGAAGGTATCAACCTCCGATACGAAATGGGCTACGGTTCAGGCATCATCGGATCATTGGGCGAAGGCGCGGTCGTCTACGTTGTCGACGGTCCATACTGGGATGGCGACAGTTCTCCCTGGTATCTGGTTGACGCTGACGGCGTCACCGGCTGGGCGCATGGCGGGTATCTGGCATATATCGATTATGATCCATCCGGTGGCGGAAGCACGGCGGTGGCTGAAGACCCGGCACCCGCCTACTCATCTGACCCGGTCGGGGACGCGATTGTTGCCGAAGCTATGCAGTATGTTGGGTTGCCGTATGTCTGGGGTGGCACGACACCGGCAGGCTTTGACTGTTCAGGGTTTACCCACTATGTGATGTCCAACATCATCGGATCATTCACCCGGTCGCTGGAAGTGCAGGCCGTATCTGGTAGCTACGTCGATCCATCCAACCTGGTTCCAGGGGATCTCGTATTCTTCCAGAACACCTACACCTGGGGCCTTTCTCACACCGGCATCTACATTGGCGGCGGCCAGTTTGTTCACGCTGGCAGTGAACGCACTGGTGTGACGGTCAGCGACATGTGGGATTCCTACTGGTCGCCACGGTACTACACAGCACGACGGGTTCGCGCTTAGGGATACTCAAAACAGATAGCGGATGAATCGGGGAGCGGTTGGCTGCATATGCCAACCGCTCGTCGATTGTTCATTGATTTGACTCCGAGTGGGAAATTCTGCATCAGGCTTTGTTCGGTGTGTGGAGACAGCCTGCCGCCTGGTACGCAAAGCGGCAAGAACTCACTGTTTCTGATTCAGCGCATGCGGTAGTTCCTGGAATTGCGACAGCCTTCGCCTCCTGATCGATCTATGCTATCCTGTTGCCAGTCGTTTGTGCCGCATTGAACGAGAGGAGGCCACCAGTGAGTGTTTATCCATGTCTTCGAGTGCGGTGGCCGGGAGCTCGTTTTCAGCATTGATACAAACGATGACCGCTACGTAGCTTTCTGACGCCCACTCCTGAAAATGCAGCGACGGAAGCAGACTTCGCGCGAAGGCGAAGGATCTGTAGTCTGCTGCAGGATAGGAATGGTTTTTATGACAGACACACCGACCGTTCGGTCTCCCTCGAACGGATATGTCAGTGTCGATAGTAGCAGGTTGTATTACGAAATCGCAGGAGATGGTCCCGGGCTCATTCTGCTCCACGCCGGCATAGCTGACGCTCGGATGTGGGATCAGCAGTTTCTTGCATTTGCGAAGCACTTTACCGTCTTACGCTATGACCTGGCCGGGTTTGGCCGGTCCGAGCTACCTGTCGGACAGTATGCGCATTACCTCCAGCTTGCCCGGTTGCTGGAGTTGTTTGAGCTGGATCAGGTAGCGCTCGTTGGCGTCTCGATGGGAGGAACGCTGGCGTTGGAGTTCACAGTCGCATTCCCGCAAAAAGTCAGCCGAGTGGTGCTATCTGGCGCTGGAGTTGGATTCACCGAACGATCCGCTGAGCGGACCAGACGGACGCTTGAGATCAACGAGGCGTTGGAGCAGGGCGACGTTGACCTCGCGAATGAACTGGAACTCAGGATGTGGGTAGATGGTCCGCAGCGTAGCCCGGAGGACATCGATCCTGGTGTCAGAAACCTCGTGTCGGAGATGAATATCCAGCTGTTGCGATCAATACCAGATGAAGATCTCGAATATGATCTTGACCCTCCGGTGACAGAGCGTATTTCAGAGGTGGCTTGCCCGGTATTGATGCTCAACGGGGAGTTAGATATGCCGGATGTCCATGCTGCGGCAACTCTGCTGGAGACGTCGCTTCCGGATGTTATCTCACGGCCGGTATCGGGGGCGGCTCACATGGTCAGCATGGAGCGGCCAGACGAGTTCAACCGGCGTACAATGGATTTCTTGCGAAATTAAACATAGAACGGCCGGATCGATGTCCGGCCGTTGTTTCTGCTCAGAACATGACGCTCGAAACGAGATCAATCCTCGGCGATGCCTTCTTCGAGTAGTTCATCGATATCCTCGTAGCTGCTGCTCGCTAACTCAGGTGACATCTGGCGAATTCGAGATTCAATCTCGTCCATCACCTCGGGATTGCTGATCAAAAATTCCTTGACATTTTCACGACCTTGTCCCAGTCGTTCTTCACCCATGTAGAACCATGCGCCACTCTTGCGAACCGCGCCCATATCGACACCGACATCAAGGATGCTGCCAGCTCGGGAGATGCCTTCGTTGTACATAATGTCAAACTCAGCAATACGGAATGGCGGAGCAACCTTGTTTTTAACAACCTTGACACGAACCCGGTTTCCAATAGTGTCCGTGCCTTTTTTCAGCTGTTCGATGCGGCGGATGTCGAGCCGGACCGAAGAGTAAAACTTCAATGCTCGTCCACCGGAAGTCGTTTCGGGGCTGCCGAACATGACGCCAATCTTCATCCGGAGCTGGTTGATAAAAATAACTGCGGTTTTGGATTTTGAGATCGCCCCAGTCAGCTTCCGGAGAGCCTGGCTCATGAGCCGTGCCTGGAGGCCGACATGAGAATCGCCCATATCGCCTTCGATTTCAGCTCGGGGCACGAGCGCGGCGACCGAGTCGATGACGATAACGTCCATCGCGCCGGACCGCACCAGCGTCTCGACGATCTCTAAAGCCTGCTCGCCAGTGTCCGGCTGAGAAATCAACATTTCGTCAAGATTGATGCCACACCGTTCCGCGTAGAGCGGATCCAGGGCGTGTTCAGCATCAATATAGGCGGCGACTCCGCCCATCTTCTGCGCTTCGGCAATGATGTGCTGGGCCAGGGTGGTCTTGCCGCTTGACTCCGGTCCGTAGATTTCGGTGACCCGGCCGCGCGGGATTCCACCGATGCCAAGCGCAATATCGAGTGCGACGGTGCCGGTGGGAATCGACTCGATGTTCATCGAGGTGACTTCACCCATTTTCATGATCGAGCCTTTGCCAAACTGCCGCTCGATAGTCGCTATTGCCGTGTCGATGGCCTTATCACGTTCGCTCACGTTCCCGCTGCCTTCCTGGATGGTTTCATGCTAGCCAACGAATTAGAACAGGTGTTCTAATCTGCGCCAATTGTACTCGCTAGTCCCGTTGATTTCAATGATAAACCAAACACGTTCAGATGTGTCCGTACATGCTTCAGCAATCCGGAATTCTGGTGTGTCAGGGAACTTCTCAGCCAGGTAGAAGCTCGTCCGCTACCCCAACAACCGGTTGATAGTCGCCTGGTAGACAGCCGCCTGGGTTACCAGATCGTCGATGTAGACACCTTCATTCGCGCCGTGCGCGTTCTGGCCGCTAGGACCGAAACCGACGGTATCGATGCCACTGAGGCGGTAGAGCCGACCATCGGTAGCTCCTGCCCAGGTGGCGAAGAATTCTGGCTCCTGGTGCATGACGTCGCGAATAGATTGCTGTAGCGCTCCGACCAGTGGGGAATCCTCCGGGGTGATGTTCGCAGGAGTGTAGCCCCCATCTTCGCGCGTCGGAATAATTTCATATTGAAAACTCGGGTCGCGTTCAGCAACGGCGTCGAGCTGAGCGCGGACTTCCTCAAGGACGGATTCTTGCGTCTCGCCGGGTATCGTGCGACGGTCAACGGTGATCGTGCACTCGCCCGGAACGACGTTGCTAACAATGCCACCTTCGATAAGGTTGACACTTATGACCGGTTTTCCGACTGCCGGGTGAAACTTGTCGAGGTCACCTTCCAGCGCCAGAACGCCTTTTGCCGCCATCGCGATCGCATTTTGCCCGCTCACTCGTGCCGCTGCTGTATGGCTTGCCCGGCCAGTGAATTTGACCTGGAAGCCAAAGATGCCGCGCTCTGCGTTGCGAACCTTGAGCTGACTGCTCTCACCAATCAGGACGTAGTCCGGTCGCCGTAACCTGCCCGCTTCAATTTCGTCAAGGATGTGCCGTGTTCCAAATTCCGCGCCACGTTCTTCGTCGCTGACGATATGGACCTGCAATTGCCCGTTAAGGCCAGCGTCCTTCAGCGCCAGCATTGTGTAGATCATGACACCGACGGAGCCTTTCATATCTCCCGAGCCGCGACCCATGATCATATTGCCGTCTGACGATACGACACCCTTCAGCGGGTCAGTCAGCCAGCGATCCGGATCGGAGACAGGAACAGTGTCCAGATGGCCATTCATGGCAAGCAACGGCCCGTTGCCGTTGCCGATGGTGGCGATCACGTTCGGCCGAGCCGGGTCTTTGGCAACTACCTCGACAGCAACTCCAGCTGATTGAAAAAGTTCAATGACATGCGCCATGATCGCCGCTTCGTTGCCGGTCACGCTTGGGATGCTCACCAGACCAACGCCAATGTCAACAAGAGCGTTTCGGTCTATCTCCGCGGTTGAAACCAATAGACAATCCTTCCCGGTTGTTGCAGGTACAAGTCACCGGGTGATCCTAGCAGGTTAGTGGGATGGTTTCAGGGTTTTGTTTGAGATGCGGCCGGAACCGGGGGCAGGATGCGCTCGTAACGCTCAACGTCATGGACCAGCATGACCGCTCCGCCCACTTCGACCTCGAAATTCTCAGGCATATAAAGGAGACCGGGTTCGAGTGCTGGTGAATATGGCACGGCCATCTGCTTCCGGCGGCGGCAGGTGCGCCGCACAATCGACATCACCTGCGAGACCTGGTGGTCTTCGACACCTAGCATCAGTGAGCTATTGCCCATGCGGAGGAACGAGCCGGTGCTGCCAATCCGGGTAACTCTGAAATCCTCGGCGACAAGGGCATCAACCAGATTGTCAACATCCTCATCCTGGATGATGGCGAATACCAGTTTCATCGAAGTCCTCCCGTTGCGCAGAATTTCGGGTAATGCCAGATGCGCAGATTGACGGTCAAACTGGCCGCTGGATGATGGGTTCAGTATAAACGATGCTCAAGGTGCGACCAAACGCTGAATGTTTTATCCGGCCAGACTTTCGACAGCATAGGGCGACGAGACAAGCGCGATTTCGAACGCTTCGTCGACGTGTTCAATGAGCTGGATATCGAGTTCTTCCCGCACCGAATCCGGAATCTCGACGAGATCCTTCTCGTTTCGCTTTGGAATCAAAAAGCGGGTGATACCACCGCGTCTGGCGGCCAGCGCCTTCTCGCGGACACCTCCAACAGGCAGCACTTTTCCTCGCAAGGTGATCTCCCCAGTCATCGCGATATTGCAACGAACCGGCACATTGGTAAGCGCGGAGATCAGTGCGGTCGCGATCGTTACACCGGCAGATGGACCATCTTTCGGCACCGCCCCAGCCGGAACGTGAATGTGAATGATGTGGTTATCGAAGAAGTCCTGGGGGATGCCGATCTTCCCGGCGATGGCCTGTGCGTGCGACAGCGCTGCCCTGGCCGACTCCTGCATGACGTCTCCGAGTTTTCCGGTGAGCAAAAGATTGCCTTTGCCTTCCATGATGGTTACTTCGATGGAGAGAAGATCACCGCCAGCGCCGGTAACGGCTGCGCCTGTGGCCACGCCGACCTGGTCTTCATCGTTGGCAAGACCAAACTCGTATCGTGGTATGCCAAGCATCTCTTCGACGGTCTGCGCCGATTCAATCGGCACTTCGACGCTTTCGT
>CAZNYB010000014.1:0-61030 GCA_964577155.1 uncultured Thermomicrobiales bacterium
CCATCGTAGCGCAGGTTCACCCCGCTCGCTAGAAACGCCAAAGTCCAGGGCGAACACAAGGTTCGCCCCTACTTTTGTATCCAGAGACTTGTGCGTCACCAGTCCATCCCGGAGAGGCACTCAGCCCCTGTTTCAGTGACCAGAACGGTCTCTTCAACGACGGCGGTACCGGTGTTGTAGCGCACAAGCATTGGTTCAAGGGCGAAGATCATACCAGCTTCAAGAACGGTGTCCTCCTCTGGACTCAGGAACGGTCGCTCGAACAGCGCCAGTCCGACGCCGTGGCCCAGCCCGTGAGGCATGTAGTCTGCGATAAAGCCGGTGCGTCGCGCCCGTCGCTCCGCTGCCCGGTAGATGTCCCGAACTGTGTTGCCAGGCTTCACAGCCTTGAGTGTGTGCTCGAAAATCTCGCGAGATGCGTCGAGCATCGCCTGCCGGTCGCTGTCGATATTGCCAACACCGCAGCAGCGCGAGAGATCCGCGTGATACCCGCGCCAGGTCGCCCCCATATCCAGGAAAACAAGATCACCTTCGACCGTGATCCGGTTGGTCGGTGTGGCATGTTTTAGCCCGGCTCGCGGACCGCTTGAGACCGCCGTTTCAAAGGCGAACCCTTCCGCGCCTGCTGCCATCATTGCTGTTTGTGCCGCAATCGCCACGTCACGTTCGGTATTGCCCGGCACCACAGTGTCCAGCGCAGCTTGCATCGCGACCGCGGTGATCTCGCAGGCTCGCCGCATACAGGCGATCTCAGCTTCAGATTTGATCATCCTGGTGTCGGCGACGGCAGCGGTGCCGTCACGCCAATCGACCTCCGGCAGCAACTCCTGGAGGTGTTCAGCGTGGGCTGCCGACAGGACAGATGGAGAAGCGACGCCAATTCGGGCCTGATTCAGACCACGATCCCGTACCCCGTCTGCCACCAGATTCGTGACCGCGCCAGGAACGACCTGCGGATCGCGGCTTGCCGGACGGACATCTTCAAAGATGAAATCCCAGAACATCGAATGCATCGGTTCGCCATGGAGAATGCCGTCAGCGACGACCACCGGTTCGCCTTCTAGCGGTATCAGGAGCATTGTCGTGCCTGAGCCGCGGTTGAAATTGGTCAGGTAGGAAATACTGGCCGGATCCTGCTCGCTACCGACAACAAGGAGCCCATCCAGCTTCTGTTTGCTCATGTTGAGCCGAACCTTGCTCAGTCGCTCGGCGTATTCCTCGCGGCTCGCCATGAGTTCGGTCCAGGGCGCACGCGTTTCCGGGTCGTACGGGACAATGCTCGGATATTCCTGGCTTGTTGATCTGATCATCTTCGCGCGCTCCTCTCTGTGTCGTTCCAGTCCGGAATTGTAGCTGGCAACTACTTGTCTAGGGTACGCTGCCGACTATGACAGGATCGTCGGTTGATTGAACTACCGGAGAGTAATGATGCAAGAGCAAGTGACGCCAGTCGTCAATCTTATCGGAGAGAAAATCGCGCTCGGTCCGCTCGAGCCGGAACATGCTGGTGATTTATACCGGTGGCACAACGATGTCGGCACGATGCGTGGCTGGGAGCACCCGCCTGAACCAGAACATCTCGCTTCAGTACGAGCCAGAATCGAGAGGATGACCTCGGATCCCTCGTGGGTCGTGTTCATGATCTATGACTGTGCGTCCTGGCAGCCAGTCGGCTACACCTTTCTGGTCGAGATAGACCGCTACAACCTGACGGCGGAATTCGGCATCATGATTGGCGAAACAGCAGAACGCGGGAAAGGCTATGGAACCGAGGCGGCCCGCCTCATGCTCGACGTCGCCTTTACCTCGCTCGGGCTCAACAATGTGTTACTCCGGGTGGATAGCTATCACGCTGGCGCAATAAAAGCTTACGAGCGCGCCGGATTTAGCTACATGGGAACCCGGTTCAACGCGAAACAGATGGGCGGCAGCTGGTGGGATAGCATCTATATGCAAGCAACAGCCAGGGATTTCGAGAGTCCGCTGCTCAAACAATCGCTCCGCCCTGACGTGCCGACGGAGTGATTTGAGAGGCGACTATGATTCGTCAGCCGCGAACCACTACCCGTCAATCGCCTGTTGAAAATCCGCGATCAGGTCGTCTGTCGACTCGATGCCGATGGAGAAACGGGCTAGCCCTGGTGAGATGCCGAGAGCCGCAAGCTGATCCGGGTTGAGATGCCGGTAGTAGTTCAGCTTTGGCAGGACGACCGTCGTCATCAGACCACCCAGTGTCTCGGCAATCCGTGGCAGTTCCATACGATCTACGACCTGGCGCATGGTTTGTTCGTCACCGAAGTCAATCGAGAGCATACTGCCGAAACCATTCCGGAACATCTTGCAGGCTGCGGCGTGCTGTGGATCTCCTGACAATCCAGGGTAGTGCACCCGTTTGATTGACTGGCAACCGTCGATAGCCATTGCGATAGCCAGCGCCGATGCGCTCGATTGTCGCAACCGGACTCCTGCTGAACGAAGTCCGCGTAAGGTCAACCAGGTGTCAAACGCCGCGCCAGTCCCGCCGGTGCGGATTGCCGTTCTCCGGATTGGCTCAATCCGTTCGGTCGGACCGAGCACTACCCCGCCAAACACATCATGATGTCCCCCCATGAATTTGGTCAGAGAATGGACGACGAGATCGGCCCCACAGGTGATCGGATTGAAATGGAACGGGGTTGCGAAGGTGTTGTCGACAACAATTGGAACACCGTGTTCATGCGCGATCTCAGTCAACACCGGGATGTCATTGGTCACCAGGGTCGGGTTCGAGAGAGTGTCAGCCCAGAGAAGTTTTGGGGTTGGCTGCAACCGCATGGCATCTTCAACTGCCTGCAAATCGGTCAGATCAACGTACGTTGTTTGAAGGTTGAATCGGCTGAGATCGCTATCGAGCAAAGCTCGGGTGCCGCCGTAGGTGTTATGACCAGCCACGATCCGATCGCCAGCAGCGGTCATCGTGAGCAGGGTAGCCAGAATGCCGGTGGTTGCGCTGGTAGTCGCCAGCCCTGCTTCAGCGCTCTCCAGTTCCATCATCGCCTGTTCGAGCTGCCTGGTATTCGGGAGTGCGTACCGGCCGTAAATGTAGCCGGGTTCCTGTCCTTCGTGGACTGTGTCTACCTGATCGGTATCTTCATAGGCATAGACGGTAGTCAGGTAGACTGGCGGTGCCAGCGGCTGAGTTGCTGAATTCTCGTTGTGGACCGCCTTAGCGGCATGTACGAATCGCGTGTTGTCGCTGCGTTCAGGCAATGCTCAGTCCGATGCCGCTGGTTCGCTGGCTTGATCTTCAGCCGCGTGACGACGGGAAAGGTAAGCACCACCGTACTTGACCGTGATAAATCCGATTACGAGCAAGAGGACGAAGGCGATCGTGAAGATCTCGAAATACTGGTCGATTGCGGTTTCGATCTGCTCGCCAAAAATAAAAACCAGAATACCGACCAGAAAAAATCGACCGCCACGCCCAATTGCTGACGCAATGATAAATCTGGGGAAATTCAGATCGGCAACTCCGGCGGTTATCGTAAACACTTTGAATGGAATCGGGGTAAATGCCGCCGCCGTAACTGCCCAGACATCGTAACGTTGGTATAACCCTTCAGCAGTACGAATCTTATCTTCTTTGAACAGCCGGTTGACGATTGGACGGCCACCAAGTTTGCCGATGTAATAGCCCAGAGCCGCGCCAGCAACCGACGCGATCGTGGCAATGAGAGCGTAGACGAGCGCCATATTGGGATTTGCAATAGACATGCCAATGAGGAGAGGATCAGGGGGGATCGGAAAAAAGCTGGATTCCCAGAAGGCAAACAGTACCAATGCCACCGGCGCCCATGGCGAGCCAGCCCAGTCCAGCATCCATTGTGATATATCGTGGAGCAGTTCCAATGCGGAACAGCCTTTCACCCATGAGCGAAGCCCAGCGGCTTCAGCCGATCAGTCTACCAAAGGGAAATACAGGAGAACTCCGGTGGTGACGCTGAATGCCATGAATAAGAAACAGAGGTTCCATTGCAGCGTTTGATAGCTGGACTTATCGGGTTGCTTGTCATAACAGCAGCATGTAGCGGACCAAACACGACTGAGTCTGCGGCTGACATCGCCGGTCAGAATCCTACCCAAGGTGTTGTAGCTGAAACTGACACCAGTGATCCGTCACCGGAGGTAGCAGAAACCAGCACAGCCTCCGCCACCACTGCGCCAGAACAACAAACTGCTACGCCAACTGAGTCTGCACCGACAGCAACGGATGCTCCGACGACAACGCCTTCTGCTACCCCAACTTCTTCACCAACACCGTCTCCAGCTGAGCCAACCGCCAAACCGGAGGCGGAATCGCCGCAGGATTACCGGTTGATCTCGTACTACGGGCATCCAAGCACCGGTACGATGGGCATCCTCGGGGAATATGACAAAGAGACGTTGCTTGCCCTGCTGCAAGAGCAGGCTGCCGCGTACGAAGCGGTTGATCCGAATACGCGGAACATCCTGGCGTTTGAGATTATCGCAACCGTAGCCCAACCATGGCCCGGCGACGACGGAACGTACGTGCTCTACACTGGAGATGAGTGGATAGGCGAATACGTCGATTTCGCCACTGCCAATGGTCTGGACGTCATCCTCGATTTGCAGATCGGTCACAACTCGATTGCCAATGAGATCGATCGTGTCCGGCACTGGCTGGCATTGCCCAATGTCCACGTGGCGCTCGATCCAGAGTTTTCAACCGGTCCTGACCGGATTCCGGGAGAGTTTATCGGCGAGGTCGATGGGCATGATGTCAACACGGCCATCAAGATGGTGTCCGATATCGTCGCTGAATACAACCTGCCGTCGAAGATCGTGATGGTGCACCAGTTTGAAACCGAGATGATCTATAACAAAGATGTCATCGTCACACGCCCGGGTGTCGATTTCGTCCTCGATATGGATGGCTTCGGCTCTCCCGGTCCAAAACTCGAGAACTACGATATCTTTGTCCGCCAGCAACTGATCGAGTACGGAGGGATCAAGATGTTTTACCAGCAGGACGATCCACTGCTCGACCCGGCGACGATCGTGAGCCTCGACCCAGCGCCGCTTGTCGTTATCTACCAGTAAGCGAAGGTTGCCATGGAAATCTCCGACCGCGCGCAACGCTTGCATCGGCAAGCGATCGTTATTGACGGTCACAGCGACATTTTGCTTCCAGTTGTCAGGGGGATAACTTCGCTTGTTGATCTCTGGTCGGAGTCCGAACAGCGGCGCTGGCAGGGTATCGCTCAACACCAGCAACTCCCCGTTAGCCCGAACTACTCCTACCAGCTCGGGACACTTCCGTTGCTGACTGCGCCTGCCGGTCAGTACGAGTTGCCGCTTCTGGAAGAGGGCGGTATCACCGCCCAGTGCGTGGCGCTCTTCATTCCTGATGCTGAGCTTGATCAAGCGCTTGAATTGGCGTTGGAGATGGTAGCCGCGCTGCACCGTGCCGTGGAAGCCAATCCCGACCGATGCCTGCTTGCCACCAGCGTGGCTGATATTCGCAGGGCAAAAGATGAGGGGAAAGTCGCCTTCGTCCTGACGATGGAAGGCGCTGAGCCGGTTGGCAAACGGCTTGATCTGATCGATATCTTTGCCCGGCTCGGACTAAAAATGGCGACGTTGACCCACAGCCGGCGCAATGACCTGGCGGATGGAACGCAATGGGGTCGGAAGACCGGCGGGTTGACCAATCTCGGCATCGAATCCCTCGAACGATTTGCCGAGTTTGGCATCGTCATCGACCTGGCCCATATCTCCGATTCTTCCTTCTGGGACATTGTCGAACGGGTAGAGGGGCCGCTCCTGCTGTCACATACCAGCCTGCTGCAGGTCGATGAAGAATACCGGGCGGCATTCGATCATGTCTTTCCCACCTACGGGATGACGAAGGCGCAAGCCATCGCCGCGAAAGGCGGGCTGATCGGCGTCGTCTTCTGGGGCCAGCCGGATGCCTGCAGGCTCGTCGACGAGCTGGACGAGATTATCGCGCAAACCGGTCCCGAACACGCCGGGCTTGGATCTGACTTCTTTGGATTTGAAGGTGCGCCAGCTGATCTCCGGCATATCGGTGAAATGCCGGTGTTGACCGAGACGATGGTCAGGCGCGGCTACAGTGACGAAACGATCTTGAAGATCCTGGGTGGCAACTACCTGCGCATCTTCGAAGAAGTCTGGGTGTGAGCCAGCGAGCGATCCGGATCATGGCGAAAGCGCCGGTGCCCGGGGTGACGAAGACCCGGCTCTCTCCCCCGCTGAGCCGGGAAGAGTCCGCTCAGCTGGCTGGCGCATTCCTGCGCGACACGGTGTTGCAGGCGTTGATGACGCCTGGCGCAGATGTGCAAGTCGTCCTGGCAAACGGTGATCAGCTAAACGTTGTCCGCAAGCTCCTGCCATCTTCGGTTGCGATAGACGCGCAACCAAGACCCGGTCTTGCTCAGGGGATGCAATACGCAATTGAAACCGCAATTGCCGCTGGCGCACAACGTGTTGTTGTCATAGGCGCAGATACGCCGACGATTCCTGTCAGGTATCTGGCTGACGCGTTCGAGACACTGGAAAACGGAACTGCTGATGTCGTTCTCGGGCCAAGTGAAGATGGTGGATACTACCTGCTGGGAGTGACCAGGCCAGTGCCTGCCATGTTTGAAGGCATCGACTGGGGGAGCGAGAAGGTGTACCGCCAGACGCTCCGCCAGGCAAAATTGGCAGGATTGACCGTATCTGAATTGCCGGTATGGTATGACATTGACGACCTGGCGCAGCTGCAGCGGCTAGCTGATGATCTTAGCCTCGACGGCAGGCTGGGCGCTCAGACGACTCGCAATGTCATCAACGATCTCAAACGAACAGGTCCGTTGAGCCCCGAAACGACGCTTCCCTGGCATCTCGAGCAAACCAGAATCGTAGCACAGAGTCCCTGGCGTGATTTCGTTATTGATACAGTCCGCACCCACACCGGAGAACGAATTGACTACTATTACCTGGATATGCCGGATGCTGCCTTTATTGTGCCGGTTACCCGGGAAGGCGACATCGTGCTGGTCCGGCAATACCGGCACCCGGTGCGGGATTGGGTGCTGGAGACACCGGCTGGCGCCATTGAATCCGGCCAGGATCCGATTGCCGTTGCCCGCCGGGAACTGCTTGAAGAGATCGGCGGCACTGCTGCCGAAATTCGCCAGCTAGGCAGGTACCGTCCGCTCGCAGGAACGGTCACGCTGTGGGCACATATTTTTCTTGCGCTCGGCGTCGAACTGGGAGCGATGGAACATGAAGAGTCAGAGCTGATCGAGCGAGTTATGATCCCTCATGAACTGGCATTCGATATGGTCAGGCGAGGCGAGATCACCGAAGGCCAGAGCGCGATGGCGATCCTGCATTGTGAGGATCAGATCAGGGAGTGGCTGGGCAACTCGTCCGGTGGATACTGAAGTTTGCTGTGGGCCAGAACAGCACAGGGTTTCCTGCCAGCGGCTGCTCGGCTAGAAGCCCAGGTCGAATTGCCGTTGAAAGAGCGCCTGGCGTTCGCCGGTGGTTACGACGATCCGAATCCGCTCAATGGCCGTTCCAGCCCGTATATGCGCCCAGATTGCTGCAGCCATCGCTCTCGCGCAGGTTTCCTCGTCAAGTCCGCCGACCCCGGTGCCGAGAGCAGGAAATACGACGCTCCGGAGCTGATGTTCATCACAGAGGAGCAGCGACTTCTGTGTTGTTTGGAACACGGTATCCTCGGAGGCGTAGATCTGAGTCCGGTCAGTGAATCCCATTGCGGCGGCATGGATCAATGCCCTGGCGGGTGGCTTCATTTCACCAGCGCTGGTTAGCACCGCGTCGCCTACCTCAATCGGTCCCAGCGCCATTGCTTCGCGTTCGACACTGTCGCCTGTTACGCGTTTCAACGCCCCGGCGACACCGGAACCCATCCAGAGTTCATTGTTGGCGGCGACGACGTAGGCTTCTGCTCCGTGAAGAGATGAGTCAGCGATGTCGGCGACGACGGTATCGATGACTGGCGTGTTCACCGGCAACATCACTCCTTACCGATTGGCCCTCGCTTGCTAGCGCAAATCAAACCTGTCCGGCTTGATCCATTTCCTATTGACCGCCTGTCTCGATCAAGCGTAGGATCTGACGACGAAGAAACGATACACACTTTGGTGAAAGGATGCAGAAATGGTCGATACGTTACCAGGAGTAAGGCGGCAGACTCCGACCATTTACGACCGGATCGGCGTCCGGACGATCATCAATGCCGCTGGAGCTACCACGGCTGTTGGTGGAACGCTCATGCCGCCGGAAGTCATCGAGGCGATGATCGACGCCAGCAGGGGATTCGTCGTCATCGACGAGATGAATCGCGCCATCGGTGAGAAGATTGCTGAAGTCACCGGCGCACAGGCCGGTATGGTTACCGCCGGATCGGCAGCCTCGATGCTCGTCTCGGTCGCCGCCTGTATTGCTGGCGTCGACCCGGCCAAAATTCGCAAGCTTCCTCACTCCGAAGGCATGGCCAACGAGGTCATCATCCACAGGGCGCACCGTATTCATTACGATCAGATGTTTCAGGCAGCTGGCGGGCGACTCGTCGAAATCGGGATCGTCCGTGGCACATACCGTTGGGAACTCGAGGACGCGATCTCAGAAAAGACGGCCTGCATTACTTACATTGACTCCCCGCATGTCGGTCCTGGCGCGCTTCCGTTCGAAACGGTTGTTGAGGTTGCCCGCAAGAGTGAGATTCCTGTAATCGTTGATGCTGCCTCAACGCTTCCTCCCAAAGGCCATATAACCCGCTGGATCGACCGTGGCGCTGATATGGTGATTTACAGTGGCGGCAAGGGCATTCGCGGACCACAGGATACCGGGCTGCTGGCTGGCAGGGCCGACCTGATCGAGGCCGCCCGAGCCAACGGGCATCCGAGTTCCTCGGTTGGACGGGCTGCCAAAGTCAGCAAAGAAGCGATGGCCGGATTGTTTGTGGCGTTAGAGCGATTTCAACTGCACGATCACGAGCAGGACCACGCCTATCATCTGCTCCAGGCCGAACAGATCCGCGAAACGCTTGAGATCAGAGATGACGTTCGTTGTGAGTTGATTGGCGATCCGGAGATTCATCCAGCCCCAATCGTCGCTCTCTTTCCCGCGGACGGAGCAACCTGGAATGCTAGCGCGCTTGCCGACGCCCTCGAAGCCGGAGAGCCTTCGATTCACTGTAAACGGGAACACAACGGCATCCAGGTTCATACTCACTGTCTGCAACCGGGCGATCCGGAGCAGATAATCGAGTCGATTACCGCGGTACTCGAATTCAAGTCACAACGTTAGGAGGCGACATGGCTGAGCGCCCGACCGGCTATCTGACGGAGCAGCAAAAAGCATCGCTGCTTCAGGTGAGCACGGCAACGATAACGACCCAGCTCTTCCGCCGGGGAGTAACGACCGGTTTTATGGAAGATGTGCGACCGCTGCGACCGGATCTACGGATGGTTGGCTACGCCTATACCCTGCGGTATATCCCGATGCGTGAAGATCTCGGGCGGTCGCCGGACTTCGACAACACCACCAATCCGCAACGCTTAGCCATCGAAGCTGTCGGACCCGATGATGTGCTGGTTGTTGATGCCGGTGGTCGGACTGGCGGCGCAGTGCTTGGAGATATTCTGATCACCCGCATGCTGGCACGCGGGGCGACCGGGGTGGTGACCGACGGTTCATTTCGCGACTCGCCGGGTGTGGCGCAGATCGGGCTGCCGGCTTACGCCCGAGCAATGCACGCCTACATGAGTTCGATTGTTCACTTTCCAGTCGGACTGAATGAGCCAGTTGGCTGTGGGGGAGTCGCGGTTATCCCCGGCGATGTGATCGTTGGTGATGCCGAAGGGGTGGTCGTCATTCCCCGAGCGATGGCTTCGGAGGTTGCCGAAGGCGCACTGGAACAGGAAGCCTACGAAGCCTGGGCTATGAAAAAGATCGAAGATGGCGAGGCTATCCACGGCATTTACCCGCCGAGTGATGAAACACGAGCAGAGTTCGAAGCCTGGCGGGCAAATCAATCTGCCTCCGGGCAAGAATAGGGCAACGAGCCAATGCGTCACCGTGAATTGAAAGAGCGGGCGCTCGCAGCCATCGACGCCGAAGCAGACCGGATCATCGCTATCGGCGAAGACATCTTTGCGCACCCCGAGCTGGGCTTCAAGGAGTATCGCACCGCCGGTATCGTAGCCCGGGAGTTTCAGCAACTCGGGCTGGGATACCACGAAGAACTTGCGCTGACCGGAGTGAAAACAACTGTGAGTGGCGGGAAACCCGGACCGACCATTTGCGTGATTGGCGAACTGGACTCGGTGCTTGTGGCCGACCATCCAAGCGCGGATCCCATCACCGGGGCAGCCCACAGTTGCGGTCACAATGCCCAGATCGCGAATCTCCTGGGAGTCGCCAATGGACTGGTGCGATCAGGAGTACTTTCCGAGTTGGCGGGGAACGTTGTCTTTTTCGCGGTTCCAGCCGAGGAATACGTCGAACTCGAAGAGCGGTTGCGACTTCGGCACGAAGGAAAAACCGAGTTCCTCGGCGGGAAAAGCGAATTGATCCGTCTCGGCGCATTCGACGATGTCGACATGGCGATGTATGTTCACGCTGCCACACTGGTCGGAACCGGAATCGTCGTTGACCTGCCCTATTCCAGTAATGGATTCGTCGGCAAGCAGGCCCGCTTCACCGGACGCGCTGCCCACGCTGGCGGCGCGCCTCACGATGGAGTCAACGCGCTCTACGCGGCCGGCATTGCTCTGGAGGGGATTAACGCTCAGCGAGAGACATTCCGAGATGAAGACTCGATTAGAGTACACCCGATCCTCACGCGCGGCGGCGACCTGGTCAACGTGATCCCGAACGATGTGCGGCTGGAAACCATGATTCGGGGGAAGACGATCGACGGCATTCAGGATGCCGATGCGAAAGTCGACCGGGCGCTCAAAGCTGGCGCGCTGGCGCTTGGAGCTGAAGTCGAGATCACCAGTATTCCGGGCTACCTGCCGCTGATCAACAATATGGAAATGGCTGCCTGCTTCAAAGAGAACTTTTTGCACTTCTACGAGGATCAGGAGTGGACGGAAGGCAGTCATGGCGCATGGTCGACCGATATGGGAGACCTGTCGGCGATCATGCCGGTGCTGGAACCGAACATGGCCGGGTTTGCCGGAACGGTCCATGGCAGTGACTGGCGGATCATTGACAACGAGCTGGCTTACATCATGCCGTCGAAGTTGATGGCGATGACCATCATTGATCTACTGGCAAATGGCGCGGAAGCTGCAACCGAACTGCTGGACCACTACACCGCTCCGATGACGAAGGACGAATATCTCGCCTTCATGCGCCGTTCCAGTCGTGTCGAACGGTTCAACTACGCCGACTGAGTCAGATTCAAGCGTTCGAGTGATTGCTCGACCATTTTACGAATGCCATGCCTGACCATAACTGGCCTCCGACCAAAGGAGCGCCAGACTGTAAACCAGGATACACCGTCTATGCATCCTGGCTTGCAGTGCCTTCCTCCAATGACATCTATTCTGTGGTTGTGAAGAGTTGCCGAAGCAGCCTGTACGTCGACGAGGACGTGAATCTGGCAGAAGCAGCCCTGACGTATACGCGGTTTGGGAGTGTGACACCTGCAGCGGTTGATTGCGATTCCGGCAACGACGCCGGTTTTGCTCCGGACGGAACAGGTCCGGATTTCTATGGCAGAGATCAGAGCAGGTGTTTGCTAAGCAAGGCCTGAGATTGGATGGCGCGGGGAGCACGCGCTCACTCTGGCCTCTCTGGGCGACTCATTTTCATTGTAGTCCAGGCAAAGCTTGCTACCAGTTAACTGGCTGATCTGGTAGACTCATTCGGTTCTGGCCGTAGTTGTAACCGGGGCGGTCAGACTCTTTTACAAAGCCCGGTAGGTAACAGACAGGTTTTTTGTGTTGAACATTTATGTTGGCAACTTGAGCTTCAGTACTTCAGACGAAGCTGTGCGAGCAGCGTTTAGCGAGTATGGTGAAGTCAAGTCTGCACGCGTCATCGTCGATCGTGAAACCAACCGCTCACGCGGATTCGGTTTCGTTGAGATGGAAAATGACCAGGAAGCGCAGGCCGCGATGGCAGCGCTGAACGGCACTGATCTTGATGGACGTACCCTCAATGTTAATGAGGCACGCCCCCGGGAGCCACGACCACAGCGAAACAACTGGTAACGTTCATCAAAGGCGGTATTACAACCGCTTCCAAATGACGATCACAATCCCTGAGGACATTCGTCCTCAGGGTTTTTCATTGTTTCAAGACAACCAACTCTCATGAAGTCCAGAAAGGTGTTAACCGGTCGGGTTGAGCATGATCGTCGGTTTGTGGGGGCGGCTAATCGCCTCTTCCGCCAGCCGGAAGGCGGTCTGCCGGGCGGCTTCCCTGAACGCAACGCCAGATTCGGATTTTGGATCGCTGATGGCGATCGGGTGACCGATGTCGCCGCCAACACGAATGTCAACGGATAGTGGGATCTGACCGAGCAGTTTGACATGGTGTCGTTCAGCCGTCCGCAACCCGCCACCGGCGTCGAAGATATCGTGCTTGCTGCCGCAATCCGGGCAGACAAAGTAGGACATGTTCTCGACGATCCCGAGTATTGGCGCTTCGACCTCTTCGAACATCTGAATGCCTTTGATCGCGTCGGCGACGGCGATGTCCTGCGGCGTGGTAACGATAACCGCGCCAGATATCTGGATTTTCTGCGCCAGGGTAAGCTGGACGTCACCTGTGCCAGGTGGCATATCGACGATCAGGTAGTCAAGCGTTCCCCAGTCGACCTCATCGAGAAACTGGGTGATGAGTTGGGCGACCAGCGGACCGCGCCAGATCAAGGCTTTGTCGGCCGGGAGCAGCAACCCGATCGACATGAGTTTCACGCCGAATGCCTCCAGGGGAATGATCTTGTTGTTCGACATCCTGGGTTGGGCGTTGACTCCCATCATGAGCGGCACGCTCGGGCCATAGACATCCGCGTCAAGCAACCCGACTCTGGCGTTATCCCTCGCGAGCGCGACGGCGATGTTGACGGCAACGGTCGATTTGCCGACGCCGCCTTTTCCGGAAGCGACGGCAATCGCGTTCTTCACACCGGGAATACTCCCCTTGCCGAACGGTCCACCTACAACTTTGACCTGACCGAATGGCCGGACGCCGGCACGATTGACGCCCGGTAGCTCTTCAACGGCAGTTCGGATGGCCGCTTCCAGCTCCTCGATTCGTGGGTAGGCAGGCGTTGGCAGACCCAGATCCAGCGTCACCGTCGAGCCGGTAATATCTACCGCTTTGATGAGGTTGTTGGAGACGACATCACCGTCACGGGCCGTGTCTTGAACGGTGCGCAATACATCGAGCACCTGTTCCTGATCAACTGCGGACATTCATATTCTCATTTCTAGCATTAACTGGAGATTGTGAAAAAGAAAGCTATCTGTCCAGTAATTCTACTACTGGTCTCCAGCTAAGCCGTCCCCCATTTGGGTCAAGAGATCTTATTGAGCCGAAGCCAGCAGCACGACAAAATCATCCGAGCGGTCGTCCCCGGTGAGAGTGCCGAGCGAATCGCACAAGACAAATCCGCAATCTTCGATCAACTCCCGGTACTGATCGGTAGCATAGCCCTGCATGCTCGAAGCGTGACGGGTGACAGTGCTGGTTTCGGTGTCGATAACATAATAGCGGCTGGTTGCGACCTGGTTGGTTTCATCCCAGATTGATTCATCCAGGCGAAGATGCGGGCCGTCGGAGAAGAGGCCAGATTCAACCGCCTGCCAGGACGCAGGTTCATTTCCGATCGCACGGACCGCGTCTAACGTATGGGCTTCCAGCAGCAACAATCCGCCCGGCTTCAACGCTTGTCTGGCTCTGATCAGTATGTCCCGGGCGTCATCAGTGCGAAACACATTGAACTCGCCGAAAATCAGCATGACCAGATCGTGGCCAATGCCAAAGTCGTTTGACCGAATATCCCCCTGTATGTAGCGGCAATCGAGGTGCTGTTCGTCGGCGAACTCCGTCGCGTAGGCGATTGCGGCTGGACTGAAATCGATCCCCAGGCAGCGGTGACCCAGTCTGGATAGCCGTGAGGTGTAGAGACCGGGACCGCAACCGAGATCGAGAATGCTGCCGGGTTCACGCGCCAGGACCGCGTTGTGAATCCAGTCAACGTGGGCATCGACGACGGAGCTTCGGCGGCTGGCGGCGTCATGTTGCTGGCTGAGGTGTTCCTTGAGCATACGTTCGCTGAATGCTGGATCGTCCCAAGGGATTTTTTCGCCTTCAGACCACGGTTCCGGAGTTGAGGTCCGTCGCACGATATCGAGTAGATTCAAAGTTGCTCTCTCTCACGATAGTTGAGGCGTTTTCCAGGACAGTGGCGAGTGACCGCGATCCTGCAGTCCGCAAGAACCAGGATCGTACGATACCGGCGTAGCCTTCTCCAGCGGAAACTCGATACCATGCCAATCCTCGGTGCGATCTGGCTGCAAGTCAACTGCCGATCAAGCCGGTCTTACGTTGACCGTGTCACTAAATATGGTTGCCATGGACGGTTTATACGGCAGGCGGTTACGTTTGTCCCCGGTGTGCCTTCCCTATACTAGGCAACACGAAGCTGCGCCAGAGGTGTTGAAGCCGGAGTGTCTTTGTCGAAACAGTCAGAAAACGCAAGTAGTTTAAGCAAGCAGTGTTCACCGCAAGCCTTCTCTTGCTGGGTTGCGACAATACAGGTGTGCAACTGATGGCGCGCATGAAAGCTATGTTTGGGCGACTGTGGAGATGGCTGATCTGTGCTTTACGAGGTGATGTGACCTGGTTTCGCATCAGCTTGCATGTCGTTGTTGCCATCGGCTTACTGGTTGCGCTTGGCATCAATCAACTGGCTGATGACTACTTCAACCGTGGTGTCGCCTCAGGCACCGACCTGCAACCGATCCCCTTCACCGATGTCAATCCGATGGGCATCAACACTTTCTTAAATGAAGAGGTCGACCCGGACGTGATCGAACAATCGCTGGACATGGTCGCCGCAGGAGGCTACGGGTACATCCGGCAGATGTTTGGTTGGTTCGAAATCGAGCCAGAAGAGGACGTCTATACAGACCGGGACGGGAACTCAACCTGGGACAAGTTCGATCTGATCGTCGAACTGGCAAACGAACGAAATCTGGAGATCATTGCCCGGTTGGAGAAGCCGCCGCGCTGGGCGCGCTGGGGCCAGGAGGATATCGACGAGTACCCGGACGGACCGCCGAACAACCTCGCAGACTGGACGAACTACATTGAACAGGTGGTTGGCCGCTACAAAGGCAAGGTGACCTACTTTCAGATCTGGAATGAGCCGAATCTGGAAGGCGAGTGGGGCGGCTTTCCGATCGACCCGGAAGGCTATGTCGAACTGCTTAAAGCAGCCGCCGAGACCGCCAGAGAGGTGAACCCGGACGCGGTGATTCTCCTGGCTGGCCTCGCGCCGACCGAGCAAACCGGACCGCACAATCTGAGCGATCTGCTCTTCCTCCAGGAGGTCTACGACGCCGGTGGCGCGGACTATTTCGACATCGTCACCGCCATGGTCTACGGTTACGGATACTCTCCCTATGACCGCCGGGTGGAATTCGCCCGCAACAATTTTTCTCGCCCGATCCAGACCCGTGAGATCATGGTGCGCAACGGGGATGCGGATAAGCCGGTCTGGGCAGCCGAGTACGGCTGGGTATCGCTGCCAAACGACTGGGATGGCGATGCCTCACCCTGGGGGGAACCGGTCAGTCGCGGAACACAGGCAGACTACCTGGTAGAAGGCTACTTGAGAGCCCAGCGTGAGTGGCCCTGGATGGGGGTGATGAATGTCTGGACCTTTCGGTTTGAACGACCTCCAGATCACGAGGATGAAATCGGCAACCCGACCCGCGGTTTCGCTATCGTCGAATACGATTTCAATCCCTACCCCGCCTACACAGCCTTGAAAGAGTTTGCCGGTAACATCCAGCTTCCAGGCACTGGCGCTTACCTGACAACCCCGGAGCAGCAACAACTTACCTCAGCTGGCAAGAGCATAGATCTTACGTTTCGAGGCCAGACGCTTGAGATCACCGTTGACAGCGGTTCAGGAGGCTATCTCGTCGCCGGGGTCGATGGCCGCAGACAGGATCGGATTCGTCTGACACCCCGAGAAACCGAACAATTGACGGTCATGGCGAACTACCCGGACGACGTTCATACCGTCCAGTTGCATCTGCAGGCGGAGCCGGGTGCGAACCCACCTGTCATCACCGGCTATGTCATCGCCCGCGAACCAGTGACCAGCTGGATCTTTCCGTGGCTCAACCTGCTCATTTTCATCGGTCTGTTGCTTACACTCCTCTCGTTGGGCTGGGCGATCTGGGACTGGCGGCGACAGCGCGGACCCGCCATGGACAGATCAGCCGAAGACCTTGATACTAACCCGGAGACAATCGGCGAAACAGCAGTCGATCAGGGGTAATTCCCCGCTAAACAGGGAGAAGTGATGACACTGAAGGACCGCTCGGCATTTACAAATACCCAACGTATCTATGACGCGCTGGCAACCCACAATCTGGATGCCGTCGTCGTCGCGCAGATGGAAAACGTCGTCTACTGCTCCGGCTTTTACAACTTCGATCTCAGGTTGCTGCCCGACCGGATCTGTCTGGTCGTGTGGCCGCGTGAAGGCGATCCGGTCTTCGTCGTGCCGGACCGGCGCGAAGCCAGCGACGGGCAAATGAGTTTCATTGACGATATCCGTGGTTACAAGCTGCTGGATGGCGTGTTCAACCCAAATCCGATGGCGATGGTCCGCGATGTCCTCTCCGAGAAGGGGTTAACCGGCGGGACCATTGGCTATGAACCGCTCTACCTGCCTTCCTACCATGCCGATCAGCTGAGGAGCCGCCTGCCGGATGCGGAGCTGGTTAGCTGTGACTATGTCATGGATGAAATCCGGATGGTCAAGACCCCAGCCGAGATTGAGCAACTCCGCTTCGCGGCAGTGCAGACCGAGAAGGCAATCGCCAATGCCTACGAACTGGCGCGCCCCGGTGACACCGAGAAGTCCATCGTCGACCGGATGGGCTACGCCAGCACCAAACTTGGCGCTGACTTCGTACTGGCCAACGTCTTCGCGGCTGCCTCCCGAACGCCGCTCGGCCATCACCTCGCGGAGGAGATCCCGGTCATCCATGGCGACATCATCCGTGTCGACTACGGCGGATCGTTTGACGGCTACGTCTCCGACCTGGTGCGTATGGCGGTCGTCGGGAAGCCAAATGACCGGCAGCGGAGCGTCTACGGCGCGCTATCCGAAGGACAGCAGGAGGTCATCGACTGGCTGCGTCCCGGGCAGGCTATGGATGAGATCGCATTGAAGATGCAGGAGATCACCGGACCGAAACTCCCGGATGGGTTGGCTGTTGCCGGATTCGGTCACTGTATCGGTCTTGGCATCCATGACCGCCCATTTATCACCGTTGAGGACAACCGGCTGACCGAGCCGAACATGGTGATGCAGATCGAACACATCACGACCGATGGTGAAGAGACCTATCACGTAGAAGACACGGTCCTCTTTCACGAAACCGGTGTGACACTGCTTTCCGACTACACCGATACCAGCGAGATGTACGTGATCGAGTAGAGAGTAGTCATTCCCGTAGGGGCGAACCTTGTGTTCGCCTTATAAAACGTTAGATCAAAATACAGGGCGAACACAAGGTTCGCTCCTACGAGTTACTTATACCGGTAACACATCCTCCAGCGCCTGCGCCAACCGGTCGGTTATCTCATCGATCTCGTCGCCGGTCACGCAGAGGGGTGGGCTGACCAGGAACTGGTCCGAGTGACTGTCCTCGCCACTGTTGCAGGGGTAGACCATGACGCCCTGCGCGAGGCAGGCATCGACCAGCCGGGCGGAGAGCTGTAATTCCGGATTGAACGGCTGCCGTGTGTCGCGGTCGGCCACCAGCTCGACTCCAGCCAGCAGACCTTTGCCGCGTATATCGCCGATGTAGGGAATGTCTTCCGCCAGCCCGTGCAACCGCTCGAAGAGGTACGCGCCCTGGTTGGCGGCGTTTTCGACCAGCCGATCGCGTTCGATGATTCGCACCACTGCCAGGCCGGCCGCACAGGCGACCGGGTGCTGCATATAGGTATGGCCATGCATGAACCGCTGACCGGTGTCGATGAACGCCTGTTCGATCCGGTCACTGATCAGCACCGCGCCTAGCGGCATATAGCCGCCGCCAAGTCCCTTGGCGGTCACGATCATATCCGGGACGACACCCCAGTGATCGATGCCGAAGTTTGCCCCGGTGCGACCCATGCCCGTCACGACTTCATCGGCGATGAAGAGGATGTCGTGAGCGTCGCAGATCTGGCGAACTCGCTCGAAGTATCCCGGCGGCGGCGTCGTTCCCGCGCCGGCAGCAGCGACGATCGGTTCAGCGATGAACGCCGATACCTGATCCGCTCCAATCTCCTCGATAGCTCGTTCGAGATCGTTGGTGCAGGCCAGCTCACACCCTGGCCAGATCAGATCGAACGGGCAGCGGTAGCAGTTGGACTCCGCGACCTTCGGGCTGTCCAGCAGCAACGGGATGTAGGGATCCCGGCGCTGCGTATAACCGCTGAGCGAGAGTGCGCCGAGTGTGTTGCCATGGTAACTGCGGTTGCGGGAGAGGACGATGTGCCGGTCCGGGTGACCTCGGAGTACCTGATACTGGCGTGCCAGCTTGATCGCCGTCTCAACGCCTTCCGAACCACCCGAGATAAAATAGACCCGGTTGAGATCGCCCGGCGCGAAGCGAGCCAACTCCTTGGCCAGCTCCTCAGCAGCCGGGTTGCGAAACCGTCCACCCTGGGCATAGGCTACTTTTCGCGCCTGATCGGCCATGGCGTCAATGACTTCATCGACACCGTGCCCGATGCTGACGACCGAGATCGCGCCAGACGAGGAGTCATAGTATCCATTCCCGGCATTATCCCAGAGCATGACTCCTTCGCCACGCACGATTTCAGGCATCTCAACATCGGCCGAACGGCCAAAGAGTCCACCAGTTGATTCGCTGCCTGTAGCAGGTCCGAGTTCAGGTGACTGATAACTCACGATTGCCATCGATGATTCCTAACTACCGCCGACGATGGCGGTGATCGTGCCGTTCAGGCTGCAGGGCGAACCGACCTTCCAGTCTGGCTCCGCGTCCGGCAGTGTAAAGCTGGATCCTCCGCGATGCACGCAGATGGCGACCGGGTCATCGCCGCCGCTAAATCGAATGTAAGCGTTCATGCAATCGAATGGATCAACAATCAAATCCCGGCAGGCCCGCTCGGCTTTCAGCTGCTGAAACACATCGCCGATGAGTTTCACCGGTTCGACAACCGGTGTTGCTGTTGCATCCGCTTCCCGGTCGATCCACGGCGTGCAGCCTGCGATCGTCAGGAGCAGTATTCCCGCAAACACCATTGAGAAGTACATCGCTAGATTGTTTACCTGTTCGTACCGTTTCAAGACGCAATTCATCGCATCTAATCTACCATGCAAGTGTTTTGAGGTGTCTGTTGAGTAGACAGACGCGAACTAAGCGTTTACTTATCAGCTAACTGATTGGCCTACACGATCGCTGCTGATCTACCCGTCGGGGTGCTGATCTATACGGACGGGGAAGCTGGCGCTGCCAGTCATGAGATTCGGCACAGCGGTAAGTTGCTTCAGGTCGTGCCGGTAACTTTGACCGGCACGCCGGAAGAGATTCTGAAGCAGATCGACCAGATTGCCGACATCATTCAAAAGTTGCGGCGAGCATCGTTTTCTACTGGCGAAGTTCCTCAAGCACCAGCGCAAACTGCTCTATCCCGGCCAGGTTATTCGGCTCAAGCCAGACATTGATCATTGTCACGCCGAGTTCGGAGACCGACTGCAGCATCTCAGCGATCTGCGTTGGCGATCCAGTCACCGGTTTGGACTCCGTCCAGGCTGCCGTTCTACCGGGTTCGAACTCGATCAGCACTTCGGCGAGACGCCGCAGGCTGGACGGATCTCGCCCGACTTTTGCACAGATTTCATCGAACGATTGGTTCATTTTCGCGATGCCATCCAGGGTATTGTGGGTGACTGGAGTTGTCAGGACAGCGATATCGGCGTATTGAGCCGTGATCCGCATCATCCGAGGGCCGCCGAGGCTCCCAATCAGGATCGGAGGTCCGGAGGGGCTCGGTCCACGCGGCCGCAACTCGCAGTTGTTGACCTGGTAGAACTCTCCCTGGAAGTCAGCCTGGCCATCATGCAACAGGGTGTGGACGATGGATGTCGCTTCTTCGAACCGGCTCACCAACCGGTCAGTCGGGTAGCCGAACATGCGGTGTTCGTCGGGATCATCGCCAGCGCCGAGTCCGAGGATCAGCCTGCCGCCGCTGATCTCATCGACGGTGTCCGCCATTTTTGCCAGAAGAGCCGGGTTGCGGTAGCCGGTGCAGCTGACATAGGAAGCGATCTTGATCGTCGAGGTGCTGGCGGCAAGGGCGGAGAGCGTCGTCCAGCCCTCCCAGTGCCCGTTGAAGTGATCCAGAACGCAGACAAAATCCAGTCCAGACTCCTGAGCCAGCAGCGTCATCTCCAGAAGATCGGAGTAGGATGCGTCTTCTCCGCCCATCATGCCTGCCCCGCCGACTGGCAAAAACATTCCAACTTCAAGTTGCCGGTTGCTACTCATCTATGTATGCACTCTCTTTCCCTGGGCTTCGTATCGTCACTGAACAGTATCAAAGACCGGGACTCAGCGGTATGATTCGAGGTCGAGTATTGAACGTGATTGGGTAGTGTGTGCCGGCAGATTACGAACGAAAGCAAGCAGCAGTGCTGGTGCCGGTGTTCAGGCGGGACGGTGACATCCAGATGGTGATCATCCGGCGAACCGAGCACGGCATCCATGGTGGCCAGTTGGCGTTTCCCGGTGGGCGCCGCGATCCCGAAGATCGGTCGCTTGAGGAGACCGCTTTGCGGGAGGCGTATGAGGAAACGGGTATTGCCAGGGCTTCGACTGAGGTGCTGGCTCGTTTCTCGCCGGTGAACACCATGGTTTCGAGCTACATGGTCACGCCGTTCCTGGCGCGAATCGTGCCGCCGGAGAACTGGGTATTGCAAGCGGATGAAGTGGCGGAAGTCATTGAAATACCGCTGGACACGTTTTCCAGTCCGGATTTCCACGCTGTCGAGACCTGGAATCTGCCGGGCTGGCCTGCGCCTCGGCAGATCGCGTTCTACCGCATTGGAAATCACAAACTGTGGGGAGCTAGCTACCGCATTCTTCAGCCGATACTGCCTCGATTAATAGCGGGGGAATGGCCGATATAGTCTGCTGTACCCAAGCTGACATTACTTCTCCATGATCGCAACACACTCGTCCGGGAGAACTCCGGTTATGACTGTTACCTGATCCGACCAGCCAAGCTGGTTGATCAATCCGTCAACACTGTATGCCTGCCACCTGCTCTCGGCCGGATCCGGACGTCCGCCAAGGATGATCGTATCGATACCTGCGTTCAGGATCGCCCCGCAACACATTGGACATGGTTCGTAGGTGGTGTATAGCATGCAACCGGTGAGATCGTACTGTTGCGTTGCCGCTCCGGCGTTGCGAATCGCATCCGTCTCCGCGTGGGCTGTCGCGTCACTCGTCGTGACGACCCGGTTGCGCCCAAGCGCGACGACTTCGCCATCCCGGACGATGACTGACCCGACCGGGCTGTTGCCTTCAACCCTGGCCCGCTCAGCCTCCTCCAGCGCCAACCTCATGAAATGCTCGTGATCAATGTCCATGATAATCCTTTCGTTGTCGGTCTGCCTGCGCCAATCCTGACTGATCGGCCAATTGACGGTGACTGTCTGCAGCGATGTACGATAACATGAGACCGTCGCCGTGCACCTAACGAAGTCGTCCAGGCTGGATTATTGATGCGAGCGACCGTAACGCCGAAACCACGAGCTGACCAGACGACAGGCAGACAGATGAAACGCATCATCCTTCCCATCCTCATCGTATTCGGACTGATCGCTGGTGTGCAGCAAGCCAGCGCGGTTGCCCCGGCAAATCAGTATTTCCTGAGGACCTGGGAGCGGACCGATAAACCGGTCGCCGATCTGGCGGTCAGCCGAACCTGGATGTGGGGACCGGATGCATTCACGGGCTTGCTGCAGGAAGCATACGAGGAGTCCCCGGGCGGGCTGCGAGAGGTCCAGTACTTCGACAAGTCCCGCATGGAGATTACGCACCCCGATGGTAACGCAGACTCGATCTGGTACGTGACCAATGGGCTGCTTGTCGTCGAGTTGATCACCGGCGAGATGCAGGTTGGCGATGATGAGTTCGAAGATTGGGAGCCGGCTGAGGTGAACGTCGCTGGCGATCCGGGAGATCCCAGCGCGCCGACCTATGCATCGTTCAGCGACGTGCTGGAGGAACCGGCTCGCGAGCTTGGAACGATGATCGACGAGCGAATCGATCGGGACGGCGATATCAGCAGTGGCAACCAGTTCGCCCGCTGGAATGTGCTGGCTGCTGAGCTGGACACGGTCACCTGGCACACGATTGCCGCACCTTTCTGGGATTTCATGAACTCGAGCGGGCTGATATATGAAAATGGGCAGCTCGCTAATGGCATGCTCTTTGAAAATCCATACTTCGCCACTGGCCGACCAATCAGCGAAGCCTACTGGTCGGTTGTCCTCGTCGGCGGTGAGGAAAAGGACGTCCTGATCCAGTGTTTCGAGCGCCGTTGCCTTACCTTCACACCGACGAACTCCGAAGGTTGGCAGATTGAAGCAGGCAATGTCGGCCAGCACTACTACGCCTGGCGGTACGCTGAACCGGAAAGCGGTGTGTTGAATATTGGCATCGGCGGGCGGGAGATCTGGCCCGGCACGACTAGCGGCGATGTCACAACCGGCCTCTCATTTATCGGGGTGACGACAGGCGACGTAGCCGGCAGTTTTCAGGCTTCGATGAACTACACACCGCCAAATCCGGGACCAAACGTGGTTAATACCTTACTTGGCGGCACCTGGTCGATCAGTTCGGACGATGGCAACCTCTCCGGAACGATCAGTGGCGGCATGGCGATCTGGGACGACACGACTTCGAATGCTGCCGTCACCGGGCAGTTCGTTGTCGTTGACGGCACAGGAAGGTTTGAGGATGCCTCTGGCACCGGGGAATTCACCGGCGTACTCAGCCACCTCGTCTTTCCGCCAACGCTTATCGGTGACCTTGTGTTAACTCTGGATTGATTCTTGAGCTACGGTCAGAGGATTTACCGTGCTAATGATTTGGTCCCTGGTATGCAATACCTATGATGTTGAGGTCGATGCTTAAGAGGATGCTGTGCTGATCCTGGCTCTCACGACGGTCATAGATCAGCTGGAAGGTGATCGTTAGCCGAAAATGTTGAGTGACCGAGCCAGCCTCAACGTGCAATCTATGCTGTACAATGCCGCGCCGGTTGAACTGGTTCAGCAATTCGCCGCTCTTCAGCGCCGGGCCTACCAGGCGGGAGAACCAACGCAGGCGCAAGATCCAAAGCCGCTGCACGACCCGGCGTTGAGTGCCCGATCGTTTTACCTGCAGCGGGACAACCGCACAGTGGCCTACGCTGGCGTTGTCACGAAAGTTATTCAGCATGGCGATCGGCCGTTCACCATCTCCGGACTTTCCTGCGTTGCGACCGATCCAGACTACCAGCGCCAGGGATTGGGGCGTCGTGTCGTCGCTGCGGCAACCTTTTTCATCGAGCAGAGCGGCGTTGATTTCGGTGTGTTCACCTGTGCCCCGTACCTAACCGGGTTCTATTTTGAAGCTGGCTACTGGCAGGAAGCGCCACAAGTTGTGCTGCTCGGTAGCCAGAATCCTGAGGCAATCACCAGCGAAGCCATTGATGTCGTTGTGCTGTTGCGACTGTTCTCAACCAGGGCAAAGGCGGAGACCGGGAATCTCCTCAGGGGAGTCATCGATCTCAATTTGCCGGTCGGTCAATTCTGGTAGACAGGCTCAACGGCTGGTCACCCTGTCGCCACCTGAATTCATCGGTTAGCCTCTGCGATCGACAGTCGGTATCCTTGTCATACTATCCAATCGCGATCTTGTGCAAAGGATAGAAGGCAGAATGCCAAAAACATTATTTGTGCTAGCAATTGCTTTTAGTTTACTGTCAAGCCTGTCGTATTCCAGTGTGGCTCAGGAACCAGGTGACCCGCTTCGCCCTGAGCAGTACGGTCTGGATCAACTGCAGATGGATGGCGCGTATCAGGATTCGACCGGGAAGGACACAGTAATTGCTGTTCTGGATACTGGTGTTGACCTCAATCATCCAGATCTCGTCAGTAAAATTGTGCCAGGCTGGGATTTTGTCGACAATGACGATCAACCTCAGGATTTGAATGGTCATGGCACCCACGTAGCGGGAATTGCCGCAGCCATCACCAACAACGGTGTCGGCATAGCTGGCGCAGCTCCGAATGCAAAGATCATGCCGGTGAGGGTTCTCAACGCCATCGGTTCCGGGAACGTCGATACTATTGCCAGAGCCATTCTCTGGGCATCTGACAATGGAGCTGATGTCATAAACCTGTCGCTCGGCGGTGACACGAGTCTGCTCAGCAGAATATTTCAAAGCGGACCGATGAATGAAGCGATTGTCGCTGCCGACGCCAATGGCACTGTCGTTATTGCGGCGGCTGGTAATGATGATGCGTTTATCCAGGCATATGAAGCAGAAACGCCTGTGTTGATTGTCAATGCCAGCAACCAGGCGGGGCAACCCGCGCAGTTCACCAATTGGGGCGACCCCCGGGCCGTCGCGGCACCCGGGGTACAGATCCTGTCTACCTCACCAACCGGGCCAAGCTTGATCTGGCCGGAAGGCACAACTGGCTACTCAGTCCTCGATGGCACGTCGATGGCGACCCCGTTTGTAGCCGGCATTGCAGCGTTGCTCGTTGATACCCGGCGTGGTGAAAGTCCCGAGGCGATCCGGAACTTCATTCTAGATAGTGCGGAAAATCCGAACAACGATCCACGGCTTGGCGCTGGCATAGTCAATGCCCAGGAAGCTGTTAGCAGGAGTGATGGCAGCAACGGTCAGTTGATTGCTGCTATTTTCATGCTGGTAATCATTGTTGTGTCTTTGCTTGCATTTGTCCTAGCGATAATACAGCTGCGCAAACGATCAGTTCCGCAGGCTCAAATGTCATACTAATTCGCCCGAATACCAACGTGGTTCATCTATTCCGGTGCTTCCGACTGCAGGCATCGCGACAGGAGTAAAGTTGTGACTGAGATATTTGCATACGAACGGATGACGGCTGGAGCGTCGAAGAGCCTCTGGATGGCGACTGAGGGCATCGATGATGCGATGTTCAATGCCCGTCCCCAGCCAGGCGCGAATTCGGTCAACTTTGTTTACTTTCATGTCCTGCGTCACTGGGTCCAGGATATCAACCGCTATTGCCGGGGACAGATCGCCGAAGAGGATGCCTGGCACCGTTATGAGCTGAGCAAGGCCATGGGGTATGAACCACTTGGCAAAGGTACGGATGGCATCGGCACCGGCTACGGGTATAGCGCCGCCGAGGTTAATCAACTGCCGGACAAACCGGAAGTGCTGCACCGCTACCACCGAATTCTGGAAGAGGAGACGGCGGAATTCCTGACCGGTCTTGACCCGGCAACGCTCGATGCCGCTGGCAACATGGACGGCAACGACTTCACTGTTGGCCGGCAACTCCGCCACCTGATCGCGCACACTTTTCTGCACATCGGCGACATCGAGTACGCCAAAGGGCTGCTCAACGCCGAACCAGCTGACCTGCCTTCGATCAGCTAACCTCAGATTGAGGGCTGCTTGAACGACTCGTGACAAGTTCTCCACGACGGATCTTGCCAGCCTCATTGCGAGGTAGCTGATTCATGAATTCGTACGTCTTCGGTGCTTTGTAACGCGCCAGTTGTTCACGAACATGGCGGTTGAGATCGGCGACTACTGGCAGGTTGTCTGCATCAGCAGGCTGGATGATGGCATGCACCCGGCGGCCCCATTCCTCGTCCGGTAACCCGATGACGACAACATCGTCGACCTCAGGATGGAGGGAAAGCGCCGCCTCGACTTCAGCCGGGTAGATGTTTGCGCCGCCGCTGATGATCATGTCGGTCCGGCGGTCGGCGATGTAAAGGTAGTCATCCTCATCGAGCCAGCCGAGATCGCCGAGAGTGACGAAGCCGTCCTCGTTCGACTGGGGCGGTTCAGCGCCGATATACGTGCCGCGCGTTGGCATTGCCCCGAAACCACGAAACGAGATCAGACCGACCTCGCCAGTCGGGAGTTCTCGCCCCTGGTCGTCGAGGATCCGGAGCTCGGCATTTGGTCCTGGCCGTCCGACGCTCCCCGGATGGTCGAGCCACTCATCGCCGGTTATTCGGGTGTTGCCAATCGCCTCGCTTGCGCCGAAGACTTCGACGACCTTCTCCGGACCAATCAACTCGATCCAACCGCGCTTGACCCAGGACGGGCAGGGCGCACCGGTATGTGCCAGACTGATGACACTGGAGAAGTCGCGCTGCTCAATATCCGGCAATTTCAAGATGCGCTGCATCATGATCGGCACCAGCGGCAACCCGGTGATCTTATGACGTTCGATGAGATCGACCGCTCGATCTGCGTCGAACCGCTCCATCAGGACGATGCCCAATCCCTCGAACAACCCAAAATTACTGGTTACAAAGGAGTGAACATGGTAAAGCGGGCCGGCGATGAGCTGAATCGGGTACCGCCCTCCAACTGTTTCGAGTTGCGTCCCGAGAGCTTCGATGATACGCGCAAGTCCGCCGACTGGCGCTTCTCCGGCCATGCCATGTGCGATGAGCTTTGACCTGCCCGATGAGCCACCGGTGGACATGATCAGGAGTCTTGACGGCGTGGCGTCAGGTAGCGGTTGATCGTCCAGCATTGCGCTCTTTACCAGGTCCGCCAGCCGGATCAACGGTACGGATCCAATTTCTTCCTGCCATTCGCCGACGACCAGTCCGGGTTCGGCCAACTCGATCAGCGCTTCCCGCTCGGGTTTCGGCAGGTCCCAGCGAATCGGGACAACGGTCGCGCCAAGCTTCCAGGCCGCCCAGATAGCGAACATCTGATCCGGGCAGTTTGGCAACGCCGCGACCAGCCGGTCATCCTGGCGAAGTCCGCTTTGGCTGAACAGCCGGGCAGCCTGATTGGCTCGCCGTTCAAACTGCCGCCAGGAAATCCCCTGTTCGGTGCCATCCGCGGCAGCGTAAACAATCGCTGTTTCATCCTCACGCTCCGCTGCCAATTGGGTTAACCGGCGGCCAAACGAGATGGCTGGAGCTACTTTCGTGTTAACCACGCATGAATACCCTTCCGTTAGCAAGGCAACGTGAGAGACATCGTTTGCCCATCTGAATTGGTTGATGATCCATCATAGCATGAACGGTCTAGCGTAGACAAAACTAGGGTGGATTGATGATGGGTGAGTGAAAGTCTAGCTAGCCTTGTCCCTCACGTCGCTGGGCAATTGTCAGATTGTCTCGATCCAGCAGCAAAACGTTAAGACTCGGCACTCGAAGAAAATCCTGATCAAGTGTGACAATTGTCAGGTTTCGTTCCAAAGCTGTCGCGGCAATAAGAGTGTCGATGTCGCCGATCAGGCCCGGTCCATGAGGAAGTCGTAGTCGGAGCCGGAGGCGGGCGTATCGTTCAAGTATCCGGTAGGTGAGGAAGTATGGTTAAATCTCACGTAGCAGTAATCGCAAAGCAAGTTGCCGTGCTGCATAGTTTTGTCGTGGTCTAACGTATTCGATGATTTCAGCATAGGTTAGAGCGCTTGTTGCAGCTTCACGTTGCAGTATCCACGGAGAAATGAGTTCGACGGCTGGAGGCCGATTGTTCAGAAACGCAGCTAAAGGACCCGTATCGACTAAATATCGCCTCATAGCTCGATAGACGGTGTCGGCGGGCTTTCATGACGGATTTGCTCCAGTCCATCTCGCATCTCTTCCCAGTCAAGGTCCGCAAACGCACCTATTGTTCCTAGCGCCTCTTGGATATCTGTATCCATCAACGCAGCGTCTGCCTGAGTTTCGTCGGTAAAGTAGTGGATGATTTCGCGACCATCCTCTTCCAGAATGAGTCCGATCAGAGGTTGATCACACTCGACGACAATGCTGGAGTTTTGGTCGTGCCGATACTCATTCATTGAACGATCACCTTTAATTCGTATTCTACTCCACCAGCCTGAAGGTAGCCGATTACTTGTGACTCGGTGATCACGTACACTTCCTTCGATAAAATTCTTGCCAGGACACAGTGAATAATCGGAGTGAGGACGAACAGATGACCGGAGTGAAAACGAGATCGCACCTCTCCCACTGGGGTGCATACGATGCCGTCGTTGAAGATGGTGAGTTGGTCGAGATCAGGCCATTCGAGCAGGATCCTGACCCTTCGCCGGTGCTCGGCAATATCGTCGGAAGCGCGAGACACAAAACCAGGATCGCGCAGCCGATGGTTCGTGCCGGATGGCTGGAGAACGGACCGGGACCGAGTGAGCGACGCGGATCAGATCCTTTCGTCCCGGTCTCCTGGGAGCGGGCCATCGAGCTGCTGGCTGGTGAGATTGGCCGGGTCTATGATGAGTATGGACCGGCTGCGGTCTACGGTGGATCCTACGGTTGGGCCAGTGCTGGCCGGTTCCACCACGCCCAGAGCCAGTTGCACCGCTTCCTGAACCTGCTCGGCGGCTATACCTACTCGGTCAATTCCTACAGCTACGGGGCTGGCGGAGTTATCCTGCCACAGGTGCTCGCGCACCCGGACACCCTGCACCGCTCGGCGACCCAGTGGAAATGGCTGATCGAGGAGACCGACCTCTTTGTCTGCTTTGGTGGCATGCCGATGAAAAATATGTCGGTGACCTCCGGCGGTCTCTTCCGTCATCGCAACAGGGGTTTTCTTGAACAAGCTGTCGAGAACGGTGCCGAGTTTGTTCTATTCAGCCCTCTTCGGGATGATCTAGTCGATCAAGTTAATGCCGAGTGGCATGCCGTTTCGCCCGGTTCGGACGTCGCGGTGATGCTAGCGCTTGCGTACGTTCTGATCACTGAAGATCTGCACGATCAGGAATTTCTAACTACCCATTGTGTCGGGTTTGACCGGCTGGAGCGGTACATCCTCGGGGATGAAGATGGACAGCCGAAGACACCGGAGTGGGCTGAAGGACTCTCCGACATCCCGGCAGACGAACTGCGTTCACTGGCACGGCGGATGGCAGCCAGCCGGACATTGATCAACACCACCTGGTCGCTGCAGCGCAATGAGTTCGGCGAGCAGCCGCCCTGGATGGCGCTAGCTCTGGCGGCGATGCTCGGGCAGATCGGTCTGCCTGGTGGCGGCTTCGGTTTTGGCTACGGCTCCACCCAGCGGGTCGGCGAGGGCCATCTGGCTAAAGGGCTGGGCTTGCCTGGCTTCCCCCAGGGAAGAAACCGGACCGACTCCTACATTCCGGTGGCAAGAATCTCTGACATGCTTTTGAACCCCGGCGAGGAGTTCGACTACAACGGCCAGCGGATGACCTACCCGGACATCAAGCTGATCTACTGGGCTGGAGGTAATCCTTTCCACCACCACCAGAACATCAGCCGGTTACGCCGGGCTTTTTCCCGGCCGGACACCGTCGTCGTTCACGATCCGTTCTGGACGGCGGCTGCCCGCAATGCCGATATCGTTATTCCCAGCACGATTACACTGGAACGCAATGACCTCGGCGGTTCCCACAACGACAGCTACCTGGCGGCCATGCAGCAGTCCGTTTCACCTTACGCTCAGTCTCGCAATGACTACGATACGTTCAGCGATCTGGCGGAGCAACTCGGCATTGCCGATGCGTTCACCGAAGGACGCGACGAGATGGGCTGGCTGCGGCACATTTACGGCCAATGGCGGGATCGGGCTGCCGATTTTGGCTACCGGTTCCCTGACTTCGACGGCTTCTGGGAAGAAGGCTACATCGAGCTACCTTTTGATGAATCCGAGGTGGCGTTTTCTGATTTTCGCGCTGATCCGGAAACCAACCCGCTGCACACGCCCAGCGGCAAGATTGAGATCTTCTCGGAGACGATTGCCGGTCACGGCTATGATGACTGTTTCGGCCACCCGGCCTGGTTTGCCCCGCAAGAGTTCCTGAAGAGTGAGCGGGCGGAGGAGTTCCCGCTGCTGATGATCGCCAACAACCCGAAGACCCGGTTGCATAGCCAGCTGGATGTTGGTGGCTACAGCCAGGATTCCAAAGTCCAGGGTCGGGAGCCGCTACGGATGCACCCGGTTGATGCCGAAGCACGGGGGATTAGTGACGGCGATGTCGTTCGTGTCTTCAACGACCGCGGCAGTTTCCTGGCTGGCGTCGTTATCTCTGAAGATGTCCGCCATGATGTCGTCCAGATCTCAACCGGCGCCTGGTACGACCCACTGACACCGGAAGATTTCGATAGCATGTGCGTCCATGGAAATCCGAACATGGTTACCCGTGATGCAGGCTCATCGAAGCTGGCTCAGGGTAGTGTCGGGCAGCATGCGCTGGTCGAGATCGAGCGATGGGACGAACCGCTACCAGCGGTCAAAGCGATCGAGCCACCGCTAATCGTGGAAGCTGACTAACCAGCAGTCGGGAAGGAACGGGGATGAGTGGGGTAGATCAGGCAGACGTCGTCATCATCGGCGGCGGGATCGTTGGGTGCTCGGCAGCCTACTATTTGGCGCAGCAGAATGTGAAGACGATCCTGGTGGAGAAAGGCAAGATCGGCGGTGAGCAGTCCAGCCGTGCCTGGGGTTTCGTCCGGATCCAGGGGCGCGACCGGGCTGAGACGCCGCTGATGGTCGAGGCCAACCGTATCTGGCAGGGACTCTCCGAAGAGCTGGAGGCTGATATCGAGTGGGTCCAGGGCGGCAACCTGGCGCTGGCCAATGACGATAAGCGGCTTGGCGAACTTGAAGATTGGCTGAAAATCGCCGATGAGTTCGATGTCGATACCAGGCTGCTGACCCGCCGGGAAGTGGAAGATTTGATTCCCGGCATTCAAGGGCCATTCATCGGCGGCATGAACACACCTATAGACGGTCACGCCGAGCCAGGCAAAGCCACTGATGCCTTCGCCAAAGCGGCGAGCGATCAGGGTGCGGACATCCGTGATTACACCATCGCTGAAGGCATCGATATCACCAATGGAGCAGTCACCGGCGTTATCACGAATAGGGGCGAGATTCGAACCCCGATCGTGATCAACGCCGCCGGCGCCTACGCCGCGAAGATCGGCCGGATGGTTGGCCTGTCGCTACCGCAGCGGGTGGTTCGTGCCACCGTCGCCGAGACAACACCGGTCCGGCCGATCACGCCGATCGGCACCTGGTCGCCAGAGGTCTCCTTTCGCCAGAAGCAAAACGGCAGTTTCTACATCGCTGGAGGCGCAACCTCAATCTACGACGTGACGATGGAGTCCTTCCGGCACATTCGCGCATTTCTTCCCAACTACCTGAAGAACCGCAATCTGTTTCAGATCAGAGTCGGTTGGCCGCTGTGGGAGGATTTCGTGCGGTCGCTGCCCGGTAGTGAGTGGCAGGCGCATCCATTCGATCACACCGTCGATGTTGAACCGGAGCCGGACCGTGATACGGCGGTCGCCAGCATTAAAGGCCTGGTCGAGCTGTTCCCCGAGCTGAGGAATGAGATCAAGATTCGCCGGATGTGGGCTGGAATGATCGACGCAACACCGGACATCCTTCCAGTCATCGGACCGGTCGAATTTCCGTCAGGGTTCTACTTTGCGACGGGCTTCAGCGGACACGGCTTCGCGATCGGTCCGATTGCCGGTAAGCTGCTGGCGGAACAGATCGCCAGCGGCACACCGTCGCTCGATCTCGCGCCGTTTCGGTATAGCCGCTTTACAGAGGGCGACGTCACCGGTCCACGCAATGTGCTGTAGTCCGAGCAAGTAATACAGTGACTTCTTGCTACGTGGTTTTTGTAGATTTGCCATTCTCGCTCTATTACTGGTAGGTATCGCCATATCGATCGGGTTGCAGAATTTTCCTCTTTCTGAGTTTCTGGTGTACGATAGGCTAACGACAATACGATGTCTAAAGCAAGAAGTGCGCCAGGAATTCGCCGGTGGTGCGACAGCTAGCCGTCCGTCAGTCAATCGTTGGCCGTGATCGGGAACGGCAGGATGACGTCCGCTATTCGGATACCGCGAGCAGATTCTTGCTGCGAGATCCGATAGATTGGAGATGGATGCAAGCGTGGCAACACCCAGCGTTGAGGATGCCGAGCGACTTCTGAGACCGGCGGAGGAGTCGATAGAGAACGCCTGGAGAGTGCTCGTTGAGGCTAATGCCGAACAGGTTTCCCGGCTTCGGGAGACGCCAGAACCGGACGATTTCTGGGGAACCGGTTACGGCAACGTGGAAGTCGATATCGACGAACCGCACACACCTTCACAGATGCTTATGTCAATGACCCGGCCAGAAGACACCTGGCTGGATATTGGCGCTGGCTATGGTGGCACGATGCTGCCGCTTGCCAGCCGGGTTCGCCAGGTCACAGCCGTCGATCCTTCGCCGGGCATGACCCGACTGTTGAAGGAGAATATCGAACGATTGGGGATCGAAAACGTCGACGTGCTGCCCCCGGAAATGTGCCCACCGGCGGCACGCCTGGAACAGCATGATGTCAGCCTGGCAGTTGCAGTTATCTACGAGGTACCCAATATTGGTGAGTTTCTGGACGCCATGGAGTGGCACGCCCGGCGGCAATGCATCGTGATCGCAACCGAACTCGGTACTGGTTTTACTCCACCGGAACCGGTGTTCGAGATCCTTCATGGCGAACGGTACATCCGACCGCCGGCACTGCGGGAATTCCTTGACCTGCTCTCGGCTCGCCGGCGTCAATTTGAGGTGCGGACGCGCCGGTTCCGCGGCTTCGGCGACAACGGGGTCGTCGATGTTGATGAAGGTTTGGAGAACTGGTGGCGGCGTAATTTTCTAACCCGGAAAGGTTCTGAGAAGGATCTTCGTTTGCGAGAACTGTTGCTCGAGCACTTCGGCGTTGGCGGAGATGCAATCTCGATTCCGCATCCGGTTGGCAACTTTGGCGCGATGGTTAGCTGGGAACCGTCGTCATGATTACGCGTGCTTTCTACTTCTATTGACAGGAAGCTGACAACCACGAACAAGCCATCCCGAGCCGAGGCTTTGCGAAGTCGAGGGATCCGATATCCAGGTATTCGGCGGAGAAATCAATGTATACAAAAGACTCTATTGGATGCATGGCGGGTCTCTACTATCACAAGAAGTTCCTGCAAGGGGATGCCGCGATTGTCAGTTGTTGTCAATTGTGAGCTTCGGTGTGTTCTCTACCGTCGGATCCCTCGACTTCGCTCGGGATGACATGTGATGCCTGTGGTGGATATCCTGCAACATTCCAGTTCGTCTTCAATAGAGTGAAAATTAGAGTGAAAATTCAGATCCGTGCCACCGGCGGGATGTAATCCTCCAGGTCATCTTGATCGAGGTAGACGGTACGGCCCAGCTCGGCGGAGCGGTAGAGCGCCATCAACATCTGGACGACTGCCAACCCGTCGTGGAAGGTCTCGTCCGGCATGCGCCAGTTGCGGAAGGCGTCGACCATATGGCGGTTTTCGGCGACGTAGCCGTAGACCCCGGCCTCGTCCTCCAACACCGGCATCAGCCCCTGCTCGGCGTTCTGCTTCTCGACCAGATCCTCGCCCTGGTCGCCGCGCACCTCTCTCGACATAAATATCTGCAGGCCGGTATTGAGCGAGCTGAACTCCATGGCGTACTCCGGTCCAAGCAGTTCGAGCTGAATCCGCAATCCTGCTCCAACATAGGCCCAGGAACTGGTGGCCTCGATGATGACTTCCCGACCGCTCTCATCTTCGAGAAACAAAGTACCTCGTCCGAAGTCTTCAGCCGGACGCTTCGCGTAGTCCACCTCAGGACCCATCATTGTTTTCAAGCGCTCGACGTACTCTGGTCTGGTCCACTTGAGGTTGGCGACGGTTCCATTGGCGGATTTCAGGGTGAGTGAGTCGCGTTCCGCGCCTGGCGCAGTTAGCAGGTAGCGGGCCGCCTCGACGCTGTGGCAGAGCATGTCGGAGAGCACACCGCCACCCTGGACGGTTCCTTGCCAGAACCAGGGCTCATGAGGACCGCTGTGCTCTTCGGCGGCGCGCGCCAGGTAGGGGCGTCCAGTGGCTGGAACAGCTCTCCGCCAGATGATCTCCTTGCCCCGCTGGACGGCGTTGGCGAAGACCTGGTTTTCGAGGTAGCCGTGCAACAGACCGGCATCTTCAGCTAGCCGGACCATCTCTCGCGCTTCAGCCATCGTGCGGGCCAGCGGTTTCTCGCAGGCGACAGCATAGACCCTTGTGTTGCCTGTTTTGACTTGCTGGTGAATCTCTCGCATCACATTGAGCCTAGTGTTGTTCGGTGAGAGGATCCATAGCGCGTCGATGTCCGGGGCAGTGATCATCGATTCCAGAGAAGCATGAGCGATACAGCTGCCGAGTTCCATATTGCGAACCGCGGACGCAAGCGCTTGCCGGTGCGCTTTCGTGGGACTAAATACACCGGTGACTTCGACATTCCGGACGCTCATCAACGCCTGCAGGTGAAAGTGAGCGATAAACCCGCTGCCGATACATCCGATTCGCAATACTGGCGGAACTTCGATTTCCGACATGTTGACGATCCTCTCGATGTTCACGATTAATCTTGCTTGCTAGTGTAGATAGTCATTATCGGTTATTCTATGGATATGCGACATTTGGGCGGAGAAGAGGGAGTTGAATAGTGTCGGATGACAAAAAGGGTGAGCTGAGCAGATACATCGAACCCGTTCAGGATTTCATGACGGCGGACGAACCGGTCAGGCGCGCGTACCGGCGGATGGATGCGAATTCGCTACGCACGTTGCTGGTTATCAAAGATGACAGTTTGCTTGGCCTGCTGGAGTGGCAAGATATCCGCGAACTTTCTGGTTCTGCTGATCCGATCGAGCAGTACACGCGCACCGAGTGTCCGATGATCAATGAGAATATGAGCGTGGATGAAGCAATGGCGATCTTCGAGGGAACCGAAGTTGCCCTTGGACGCGTTCCGGTCATTGATAGTGACGGAAAGCTCGTTGGTGAAATCTCGCGTGAAGAATTCCAGGGGCGGCTGGAGCACGCTCCGAACGGAGATGATGGACAGCAAGAGGTGCTCGCGGAAGACCTGCGGCAAGCGCGCGGCACAACGGTGCTCGATGATAGCGGTGAAAAGCTTGGAACGCTCAACGGCGTGAAAACCGAAGGCGGCCAGGTCACCGGCATTCTGGTCAAACATGGCCGGTTGCGGAAGAAATACAAACCGGTGCCGCTTGACGATTTCGATCGCCACGAAGGCGACACTATCTACTTGAAAATTGGCAAAGCGGAATTCAAGCTGCTCGGTGATATTTAGAGGGAAATTCCAATGACCCGACAGCTGAGCTTCGGAATATGCACCGACCAGAATATGGACTGGCCGACGACGGTCGAACGCTGGAGATACTTCGAAGATCTCGGGTTCGACAGCCTCTGGGATTGCGATCACTATGACCAGCCTTCCCGCCCAGGCGGTCCGTATTTCGAAGGTTGGACGCTGCTGGCCGGTCTGGCAGCTGTGACCGAGCGAGTCCGAATTGGCGTGCTGGTCAGCAGCAATACCTTTCGCGATCCCTGGCTGGTGGCGAAAGAAGCGGTGACAATCGATCACATCTCGAACGGCCGGCTCGAAGTCGGAATCGGCGCAGGCTGGTTCGTGCCGGAGCATGAAGCGTTCGGCATGGAATTCCTCCCAGCAGGCCAGCGGGTCGATCAGTTCCGTGAAGCAGTTCAGATCATCGACAGCCAGCTGCGCAACGAGGAGACGACGTTCGAAGGTGAGTACTACCAGCTGAAGGACGCACCCTGCCGGCCACGGCCGGTTCAGCTGCCACGTCCACCGTTGACCATTGGCGCTCACCAGACACGAATGCTACGGATTGTTGCCGAGTATGCCGACCGCTGGAACTCCAGCGGTCCGGCGGAAGATCTGCGTGCTCGTAATGAGATCCTGGACGCGCATTGCGCCGAACTTGGACGCGGCCCAGATGAGATCTCACGGTCAGTCTATGGCTGGGCTGCTATCATGCCGAGCGATCCGTGGGAATCGGTGGATGCATTCGAGCACGTCGTCGGTGAGTACCGGGAAGCCGGGATCAACGAATTCATCATCGATCAGCCGCCGATCGAACAGTTTCCGGTGCTGGAGAAGGTTGCAACCGGGGTGATCCCACGCTTGCTGGCTGAAGCAAACGGCTGATCCGGAGCATTACTCCGATCCGAACCAGTATGCGAGGTAACCGATTTGTGCGATGATATCGGTTGCGGTTTCTTCCATCGCGCCTTCAGTCAACACCGTCACGATCATTGGACCGCTGGCTGAGTAGATGATGCCGGCATCGTGGTCCAGTCCATCCAGGTTGCCGGTTTTGTGGGCGACTTCGACGTCAGCCGGCAGGAGCAGTGGCAGCCGATCGTTCACCAGCTGCCGTTTGAGAAGCTCAAGCATCTCCTCGCTGGCTTCCGGAGTCACGACCTCCCCGGCCAGTAGCAGGCGGAACAGCAGCACGAGATCGCCAGCGCTTGTCACATTGAGGCGTTGATCGTCAGTGAGGTCTGGCGCTTCGAACGGACTCCAGCGAATTTCGGTATCAGTAAGCCCCAACCACTGCATGGTTTCGTTGACATTCGCCGTGCCAGCCAGAGCCAGCAGGGCATAGGCGGCAACATTACTCGAGACGGTGATCATCTGCTCCAGCAATTCAGCGATCGAATAGTATTCGTCAGGCAGGAACGTATCCGAAGATCCTTCGGTAAAAAACTCTGGTTCCAGATACACCAGATCATCGAAGCTGAATACTCCGGCATCCCGTTGCCGGAAGATCTCGACCATAATTGCCAGCTTGTACAGGCTTGCGGATTCAATCTGCAGGTCAGGCTCATGTCGATAGACCGTGACGCCATCCGGGCCAACAACAACGACGCTAAATATTCCCTGTTCTCCTTCAATCAGCGCGTCGATCTGCGCTGCCAGCAACTCTTCGTCCTGGGCAGTAGAGTCCTGTTCCGCCGGCTCGGTGGTTGGCATCGATAGTAAATCTGGCGTGACAGTTGGAATCTCAGTGATCGGGGTTGGCGGAGTTTCCACCAGAGTTTCAACAGGCAATGGCGTTGGTTCGATAATGATTGCCGAACCGGTTTCAATCTCTGAAGCGGTGCTTTCGGGGGTCGTACAGGCAACCATGGTTGACAGTCCGAGTGAAACAACGATGATTCCAAGCAACCAGGTCGCTACGTGTTGGGTCACAGAATTCGTTCTTTCAGGTGCATTGCTGTCGCCAGATAAATTCAGACGGCACTAAACCATTCAAATGTGTGAATACCCTGTTAACACCTCGATGAATGCCGCCACCAGGTGTACGATCACCTGACCCGGCAAATTGCGACCGGTATTCTATCCCACCTGTATGATGCTCTGACAGGGTAAAATTTAATGAAATTTGAGTTGTTTACGTCCGCTTCAGTCAACTGGCTCGCACTGCCGGGTTGCCAGTTGCAGGGTTGGATCAGGGTTGATTCTCAGCGCCGTCAGTCGCGGGCTGAGCAAGATATTTTGGATAAAGCGAGCTGGTGTGAGTGGTTTTTCGATCGCCTCCAACAGCTTGCTGGTGTCGCCGCACTGCAGCACAGCCCGGGCGTCCTGAATGATGGGATCCGCTTCCAGGAGTGATGTTTCGTCTTCAAATCGTGCCCGCGCCCAGAACGGCGGCATGAATTTCTCGTGACCCGGTCGCCCGCGTTCGACTATCTCCATTCTGCTGCCAACAGGGTCGCCGATTCCCTGGAAATCAACCAGGTGCACCCTGTCTCCAGCCGCCATGCCAGTGACGCCGATGTTCCCGACCACCGCCACCAGTGCAATCTCAGGATTTACTGATCCACGGAGTGGGTAGGCATCGTCTTCCGGTAGCAGCAACAGACGGGAGCTGCTCTCCGCCAGGGACTGAAATCGTTGACCGTTCGATGTCCAGCCGAGCTGCATTTCCGCATAATCTTCGAGTGTGACCGGGTTGGAATGACCAGTCAGGTCCACATACACAGCTCGTTCATCCGCGATACCGTCGTCACTTATCCGTGCGCCGTCCGGCCACCGCAACCAGAACCCGCAAACGACGACCCACAAAAGAACAGCGCCAGACAGCAACCAGGTCAGTTTGACCGCCATGCGGTTGTCATGCCGCGTTGGGAGTGACACTGGCACAGCAAGCACCGGCAACAGCAACGCAAACAGTGCCGGAAGCAGCATTCGCGCGTGCATGAAGTCGCCGCCGAGCCGGATGACGTACAGCACATGCACCAGCGCGGCAACTACCGGGGCAAGAAGCACGGCAATCAGTCGGTAGCGGTTCTTCTTCGTAAGTTCATATAGCTGCCATCCGAGCCAGGTTGCCAGGAGTGTTAGCGGGACCCACAACCAGTACGGATCCACGAAATCACCGAGATACCGCAAGCCCTGTGGCCAGTTCGACCGGCCTGCTTCCTTGGCGATTGCGGTATTTGGCGTCAGGGCGGCAAAGTATCCCATCCGAAATATCTGATAGAGCATCGGAACCAGCGCAGCGGCTGCGATTATGCCGATACCCCGGATGGCTCGTGAACGACCTGATCTGTCTGCAAGCTCGACTATAAGCAATACTGTGATAAAAGCAGTGGTGTAGATGAAGAGTTCCGGACGGACCAGAAGGCCTAGCCCGAGGATCGTCGCTGTGAGATAGGGCCGTGAGGATCGTGTTTGGACGACGAGTTCCCGGACCAGTAGCCAGAAACTGATCCCTAACCAGGCGATGGCTAACCCGGTCTCCAAGCCTGAACTGGCGAAGTCCCAGACCGGGGGAATCGCAACGAACACCAGCCCACCGAGCGGGAGCAAGATCCGACTCGTGTTTGCAGACGGCGTTGATTCGATGCCAGTTTGACGCCAGATCGTGACCGCGCCTGCCAGTCCGAACGCCATACCAGCCATGGTGCAGACCAGTCCGAGGTAAACCGCGCCTTCCTCCAGCGGTAGACCAGGCCAGCCCCAGAGCACGAGCATCCCTGCCCAGATCGGGTGGGTGTAGACCTCCACCCGTTCACCGACATTGAAAACGGGACCGTGACCGGCCAGCACATTGTGAACGACACGCAAGGTGATAAATGCGTCTTCACTTATCCAGCGCCGTTGGTAGCCCAGGAACCCAATCAGCCAGACGGGCAAGGAGAGAAGAATCAGATTTACCCAGAACATCCGGCCTGTTGCAGTCATGGTCTGATCGGCATTGCTGGAGGCCATTGGTTTCCCCGGTGAGTGAGTAGTATTGACCACACTATCGTCAGAATCACAGCTGCAAATTGGTTGAATTTTGGGATGTCTGGCAAGCAGCCGCCGCCTATTCTGTCTCTGTTACGCAATGCGGCGTGACGGAACTGCCAGGAGGGCACTGTATGAGTCTCACAACCGTTGAACGCGAAGTCAAGGTAGCACCATCTGCCGAGGAGGTCGAGCAGCAGCGGGACCAGTTTATTGACCGGCTACTCGAAGATGTTTCCGGAGTATGGAGCATCTTCTCTGTACATATCGGCAGCCAGCTCGGCTACTACGACGCACTTGCCAGGTATGGCGCGCAAAACTCCAGCCAGCTTGCGCTGCACACCGAAGCCAACGAACGGTACACCCGGGAATGGCTTGAGCAGCAGACCGTCGCTGGCATTTTGACCTGTGAAAATCCGGATGCTTCGGCGACAGAGCGCCAGTTTCTTTTGCCTGCCGGACATGTCGAACCGCTTACTGAAACAGAAAGCCTGAACTATCTTGGCGCGTTGCCGCAGATCGTCGTCGGCGCGGTCTACCCGCTTGCCGAAGTGATCGAATGTTTCCGAAATGGTGGCGGTGTGGACTACGCCGATTTTGGCAAAGATCTTCACGAAGGCCAGGCGGGGATGAACCGAAATGCATTCCTCTACGAACTGGGCCAGGACTGGCTGCCGTCGATTCAGGATATCGATGAGCGGTTGACGGCTGATCCGCCAGCACGAGTCGCTGACATCGGCTGCGGTTATGGCTGGTCGAGCATCGGTATGGCCAGCGCCTATCCGAACGCTCGTGTCGACGGCTTCGATCTCGACCTGGGCTCCGTAGCCGCTGCCCGGGACAATGTAGCCGAGCGCGGTCTTGAGAAACGAGTTAACATACAGTACCGGGATGCTGCGGACCCGACCCTGGAAGGGAAATACGATCTGGTGACGGCCTTTGAATGTGTGCACGACATGTCGGACCCGGTCGGCGCACTTCGAACGATGCGCCGTCTTGCCTGCGATACCGGCTCCGTAATCATCATGGACGAGCGTGTAGGCGAGAAATTCACCCCCGAAGGCAATGAGGTCGAATGGCTGATGTACGGCTTCAGCGTCTTCCACTGCCTCCCGGTTGGCATGGTTGATCAACCGTCGGCAGGCACTGGCACCGTCATGCGGCCAGACACGCTGCGTGGCTATGCCGAGGAGGCCGGGTTTAGCGACTTCGAGATCCTGCCAATTGAGAACTATTTCTTCAACTTCTACCGGCTGACGCCGTAGTCGTCGAGCATCCCACTACGCGAGAGACCTCCTGGCTGCCTCCGCCGGGAGGTCTCAATCTTGAGAGCGCTAGCGGGTTGGGATAATTTCAACGACTGCCAGATCACCGCCCTGATCAAGAGCAATTTGTAGCTCATTGTCATAGTCGAAAATGTGCGTGGCTTTGAGTACCGAGCGGACAAAAGGCGGAGGGCCACACTGATCGGACTGATCCTTCATCTGCTGCATAAGCGCTTTGCGACGCTCTGGATCTTCCACCAGATGAGCAGTGGCAGGCATCGATTGCTGCCCAACCTGAATCGTCACCTCTGGATTTTTACGCAGGTTCTTGTACCAGTCTGATTTGATGCCCCAGCCGGTGAACACAACGTATCCGTCGTCGACTGGCATGAAGCTGATGCCAGTTTTTCGGGGTAGACCGGAACTGCGGCCAGTCGTCGTCAACATCATGACGCACCGTGATGCAAGAAACGACGCCATGGGACCCCAGTACACATACTTTGGCCCTTTGAAGAAGAGCTTTCTAAAGGCGCTTGGTCGTTCGCGGATAAATGTGGGAGATTGTTGACTACTATTCTCTGCTGTGTTCTCAGCGCTGTTTGTCGGCGCCGGTTCCGTCATCTCTTTTTTGACTGACACGGGTATTTCCTTTCCCAGATCATGAAGGTGCATGCAAGGTATGCGACGGCAATAACTGGTCAACTGTCGGATCTTCTGGCGGGGAGGTTATCTCCGGTGTCGAAAGCGTTGCATAGACCACCAGTCTTTGCAAATACGACGCTGAGCCACGATCATACGGACCTCCGCAGGTAATGAGAACCAGCTCCGCCGCGTCGGTAGCGCCGAAAATCTCCGCTACCGGTGCGAGATCAGTCCAGAACAAGGCGAGGTCCCGCACGATGTACTCTGACGGTGAATTGCCAGCGGATGAGTGAATGTATATCAGATCGCCGGGCAGGAGTTGGCCGAGACGGTAAAAGACCGCCGGACCATCGAACGAGTCGAGGTGACCCGCGAGCACAGCTCGACCTGGCTGTCCGGGGACTGCTCCATTCTGATACCAGCCAACGTCGCTATACCGTTCAGGCGTCTCCATTTGTCCGTTGCCGGTAAGGCCTACGGGAACAATGGCCGACGAGACTTCAAGCGCGGGGATGTGTAACCAGGTTGGCCTGATGGCGGCTGTTTTCGCGCGATGAACCGGCTGCAGCTCCAGCTCCCGCCGTTCAGTTTCATCGCTCGCCAGTTGCCTTGTCGTAGCTGGAATTTGACCGAGCGAAGGCGGAATCAGAGTAGATCCGCCAGGGACAAGCATCGGTTCAACTTCAGGTTCCACGGTTTGCGACTGAGCCGGAGGCTGTGGTTGAAACATCCTGGCTGCGTCTTCCCGGGTTTCAACAAGCCGAACGTCAGCTGTTACAGCCAACCCATTGATGCTTGGGCGGGTTCCTGATTGGAGGTTCGACACTGAAGATGAGGTTATGACGCCCCCCAGGACAAGGAGCGTCATAACGAAGAAGTAGATCCTGACAGCCATCTATCGTCAGGTTAGGCGCGAACGTTACGGGTTCGCAAGTAGAGCGCGCCGCCGCCAAGCCCGACCAGACCAAGCAGGGCGAGCGAAGCCGGGTAGATCCAGTTGGTTCCGCTGCCGTCTGTGGCAGTTCCGCCAGCGCCGGTTGCCGGCATCTGTGACGGCATTTCAGTCGGCGCGGCTGGTGATTCCGTGCCGCCACCAGTGTTCTGCCCGTAACTTGCGTCGACGAATGGCACGACGGTTAGTGTGCTGTCTTCAACCAGCCCCATGGCGAAGGCGGAGTAGACGTTGCCTTCTTCAAGCATGAGTCCTGGGATGTCCAGCGCAACGGTATCGGTGCCAGCCAGGCGAATCTGCAGGTCATAGGTTCCCGCATCCACCGGTAGATACTCCGAAGCTTCCAGATACTCCAGATCGGCGACCAGCACGGTGCCGTCAGCCAGGGTAACGTCGACTGCCGGCGCATCTGGGGACGTATGGACCACCCGGATGTGAGCCATTCCGGTAGCTGGTACAGCATTGTCATCGACCAGGATGAGCGCCTCAATATCGGCAACCAGACCAACCGCGACTACAGAGTAGTCCATCCCGGCTTCCAGCGTTGCGGTTGCATCTATAACGGCATCATCCGGGCTACTACCGGCCGGTGTGACTTGAAACTGATATTCGCCTGGCTCAAGGTCCAGATACTCTGTGCCTTCTTCAAATGCCAGCCCCTCGACGGCCAGTGTGCCATTGACATACACATCTACAGCCGGAGCGTCCGGTGAAGCGTGGATGACACGAACGCGCGCCGTATCGCTTTGTGCGGTTACGCTAGCGAACGACGCCACTGCGAGAACGACCACGACAGATAACGCAAGTACACGCGCTGGCCATCGTTTCATCGACTTCGACATGCTGAGGTCTCCTTTGGAATAGCCTGCCGGCCATGGCAGGTCCTACCTACACGTGATTGATACGTACAGGCCACGTTTCGTTGCTGGCGATGTAAATATCAACCTAAACTATAGGTTTATATTATCAATCATCCTGCCAACTGTCAAGCGTCGCCAGGGCTGAACTGGCAATTTGTCTGAGCCATGTCTGGCTACCAGCCGTTGAACAGCTACTGCCGCTAGCCAGAAATGCGATGTTTTCTTCTGATTGCTTACACTTCATCGATGGATTGAAGCGGACCATGGAGCGGACGATGACTGAAACCAGAGAAGTAGTGATTGTTGGCGGTGGGTTAGCCGGGCTGAACTGCGCAAAAACGCTCACAAGCGAAGGCCGTTCGGTTCTGCTGCTCGAACAGGATGAGCGTTTGGGCGGACGCGTTCAAACTGACGAGGTCGACGGGTTTTCACTTGACCGTGGTTTTCAAGTGCTATTGACAGCCTATCCTGAGGCGAAAGCCGTTTTGAACTACCAGGACCTGGATCTCCATCCGTTCTATCCGGGGGCGATGGTCCGGTATCATGGCGCGTTCGAACGCATCGTTGATCCGTGGCGCAAGCCATTTGATGCGTTGCGAACCCTGAACTCGCCGGTAGGCTCACTCACCGACCGGCAGAAAATTGCTTCGATTCGGAGCCGGGTCCGTCAAGGTTCGGTGGAGGAACTGTTCCGAGAACCTGAGACGTCGACCCTAAACTACCTCCGACAGGCAGGCCTTTCTCAGGACATCATTGACAGTTTTTTCAGGCCGTTTTTCGGCGGCATTTTTCTTGACGATAGCTTGCGGACATCCAGCAGAATGTTTGCCTTCGTGTTCAGGATGATGGCAGATGGCGATATTGCCTTGCCCCGGAGTGGAATGGGTAGCATTCCGGCTCAGCTCGCGGCTTCATTGCCAGGGGAGGTGGTACGAACCTCGTGCAAGGTTGCGTCGATTAGCCCCGGACAGGTCACTCTCGATTCAGGCGAAGAGATCGCAACCGCACACATCGTCGTTGCCGTGGACGGGCCTTCCGCAGCGAAACTCGTTCCCGATCTTGGTCTCGTGCCAGCCTATGTGTCAGCTACGAATATTTACTTCGCGGCTGAGAAGGCGCCGATGACCGAGCCGATCCTCCTTCTCAATGGTGATGAACCTGGCCCTGTCAACAATCTGGTTGTGCCCAGCGCCATATCTCCAGCCTACGCGCCAGCCGGTTCTGCGCTCATTTCGGCGACGGTTCTCGGTCAATGGCATGGAGAAGACGATACAGACTCAGCGGTTCGAACCCAGCTTCGCAATTGGTTCGGCACGGAGGTTGACGGCTGGCGACACCTGCGTACCTATGCCATCAAGCAGGCGTTGCCGGATCAGACACCGCCGATGCCGAAGCGGGTTGAGCAATCTGAACGTCAGACGCAACAGATCTTCTTCTGTGGTGATTATCTGGAGAATGGCTCGATCAACGGTGCCCTGCTTTCCGGCCGGCAGGCGGCAGAAGCGATTCTCAACCTTTAATCTCTTTATCTCTGGCGAACTGTCAACCTCTGACTTTCGAATCGAGACATCTGCCCGTAGAGCCGCCCCAGCGGGGCGGCTCTATCCGATGGCGCGGTTGGGCGGTAACCCATCACGTCGCCAGGTTCGTCTAGTTGAACCGCCAGATCGCGATATTGAGGTACGAGGCAAACCCAACCCAGACAAAGTAGGGTACAAGCAACGCTGCTGCTATCGCCGTTATCGGGAGAAAGATCAGCATCGTAGCCAGTATTGTGATCCAGAGCATCATAATGATGACCGCTGCATATCCAAATTTTCCAAGTCCGAAAAAGACCGGTGTCCAGAGTGTGTTCAGCGAGAGCTGGAAGGCGAACAACCCGAGCGCCTTTCGGCCACGGTTACTCCAACCTGCTTTACGCCAGACGAGGTAGGCTGAGATCCCCATCATCGTGTAGAGAGCAGTCCAAACCGGACCAAATATCCATGACGGCGGGGAAAGCGGCGGTTTATCGAGCGCGAGATAGTCCTGCTCTGCCTTCCGGGCTGAAAGGCCGCCGATTACGCCGGCTGCGAGGCAAAGAGCTATCCAGAAACTTGCTCGCAAAAATGTCGCAACAACTCGTTTGAACATTCGTCTCTATCTTTCTTTTTGTTCCTTCGAGAGTCGGTAGGCAGAGCGAGCGATTTCACGGAGCATGCCATTGAAGACATACTCGTGGACGGGGAAGAGTCCGTGCCAGTAGATTCTTCCGAGCAAGCCAGCCGGATCAAACTCGGCTGTTTGCCGCAGTCGGGATCCGCCTTCCACCGGTTCGATCTCAAATTGAAGCCAGGCTCTACCTGGTAATCGCATTTCAGCGGAAAGTCGCAACAGACGATTATCCTCCACAGCTTCGACGCGCCAGAAATCGAGCGTATCACCAGTCAGCAATAGTTCATTATTACGACGTCCTCGCCTGCTCCCCGGCCCGCCTGCGAGTAAATCAAGAAAACCGCGCAGGGACCAGAGCCGGTTGGCAAAATACCAACCAGTCAATCCGCCGATGCGTCGTATTGGTCTAAATGCTTGTTCAGTTGACAATCGTAGCTTGATGGAACGTGAGTCAATCAACCGTTGCCCGTACCGGACTCCACCCCAGCTGGATGGAGTGCCTGCCGAGGATAGCGCGTCTGACCAGCGGGTGTCCGCAAACCGTCGATCTTCAGCTTCGATCGCTTCCCGCATGGCTGTGGCCAGCGGTTTTGGCTTGATGTCGAATACCTCACGGGCGGCATTGTTTGTCACGATGGTGTCATGCTCCAGAGACTCGATGAGTTTCCGTCCAACTCGTGCGTAGACGGGCGTGATCAGCCCGAGCCAGAGGCTAGAGACACGTGAACTGAGCACCGGCACCGGGATGATCGTTCTGCGTAGACCACGCTGTCGCGCGTATTCAATCATCAGATCCTCATAGGAGAGCTGGTCCGCTCCGCCGATCTCGAAGATCTGGCTGGAGGTAACCGGCAGGTCGATCGCGGCGTCAAGGTACCGAATAACATCATCAACCGCAATCGGCTGTGCCTTGCTTCTCACCCACCTTGGTGTCACCATCACCGGCAATTTCTCAACCAACGCTCGGATGAGTTCGAACGAGAGACTGCCGGCGCCTATGATAACTGAGGCTCTGAACTCAATCGTCGGAACACCGCTGTCTCGCAGGATCCGGCCAACACGTTGGCGGCTGCGCAAATGTGGGGAAAGCTCTGAACCATCTCCTAGCCCTCCCAGGTAGATGATTTTGCTCACACCAGCAAATTTGGCAGCTCTGGCGAAGTTTTTCGCGCTACGCTGCTCGAGGATTTCGAAACCATCGCTATCCGACATTGAATGAACGAGATAGAACGCGACGTCAACGTCTGAGAATGCGGATTTCAGGGACGATGGATCAAAAAGATCGCCTTGGACGACTTCGGTCGTACTGGCCACTTTTGGACGGAGATACTCGGGTTTCCGGGCAAGACACCGTATGACCCGGTTTCCATCCTGCAGACGTCTCAGGAGCCGTCCTCCGATGTAGCCGGTCGCGCCGGTCAGCAGGATCCTTGGCTCAGCCCAGATTTCATCGCTGCCAGTGGCGCTGGATGGGCGTTGCAGCTCTGGCATGTTGTCGTGGTTTGGGTCAGACACGACAGTCGCACCCTTTGGACCGCAGTAGTTCAAGCTGGCGGGCAATCGTATCAACCTGAACATCCTGCACTGGAGAGCCGGTCGCCAGTTCTTTATCTAGCGGGCTCTTGTGTTGGTACTGGCGATTTTCCATCTCTGCGACCAGTTGCTCATGTCGCAAATAGAGCGCCGCGAGCTTGTTTCGCCAGCGCATCGTCTCCGGGTGACGTGCATATCCGGACTTGCCACCTACGAGTACCGCCCAGATGGCATGGAGTTCCCGGTGTTCGCCAAGCAGGTGCTGGCGGCAGAGTTGTTCGGGTGGAAGATCCCATATTCTCACGATGATCTCCTTGAGATCGCCAGACGTCTGTTTCACAACGTTGCGATGGCTGGTTCTGGTAATACCTTAGAGAAAGCAGTCGATGACCGCATCCGTGATGACTTCAACGTGATCATTTTCGGCTGGTCGAGCGCCCCAGTCGCGAATTTGCTCTCCAAAGGAGTCGGTGATCTGGCCGCCGACGACAATAGCTGGTCGCTGTTCCTCCGGAAACGTCCGCTGAATGGCGGCAATGGCCTCGCGCACATCCGGCAGACGATCATCGAGTGTGGCGGTGAGCAATACGACCTGCGGGTTGCGCAACTGGATCACCTCAACAAGAAACGCTGGGTCGACACTCGGTCCGAGAAAGTGAACTGGATACCCGCGTGACTGCAACATGCCAGCGACCATGCGCAAACCGAGTTCGTGATATTCCCCGCCGACACAGGCAGCGACGGTTACCTTTCCAGTGGTCAGATCGGCAGTGTGCCGTACCGAGAGCTCGGCAATGATGTCACGGGAAAGTTGTGAGATTTCTTTTTCCTGGCCAACCTTCAAACGGCGATGCTCCCACCGCTCCCCAGTCTCGTAGAGCGCCCGCGAGAGCACTTCTTGAAATATGACCTCCAGCGGCATCCCCAGTTCGTCTGCCTGGAGAATGAGATGTTGCGCTCCTGATTGATCTCCTGCGACCGCCAGCTCAAGGAACTGATATGACAGCTCTTCCGGAGAAGGAAGTCGATCGAGGGCATCCAGTCGTCGCCGGATGTCTTCCAGTGAGAGCCGTTGTTCCTGCCACTCTTTAATCTGTCGGATACGGTTAATATCAGATTGTGAGTAGAGCCGGTGACCTCCCGCAGTGCGTTCTGGCTCAACGAGTTTTTCACGCTCAAGAAACCTCAGGCTGGAATGAGTGACGTCCGGGTACTGGGCCGACAATTCCTCGACGACCTGGCCTATCGGCACAAGCTGGTTATCTCCGTTTTGCAAACCTGTTTCGCCTTCTGTTTCTGCACTTGAAAATTGCCGGTACCTTACGCTCGTTTTGCGGAATCCGATTACTTTTCATGGGATTAGTATCACTTGTAAATATAAAGTTGCAGTTTAAGTTAGCATAGATGAGTTGATCGGACAATCGAAGGATAACCATGAACAATCACTCAATTCGATACCGTAGCCGTCTGCCAGCCTCTGCTCCAACAGCGTTCGCCTGGCACTGTCAACCTGATGCCTTCGAGCGTTTGATGCCACCCTGGCAACGTGTTGACATTATCAGTAAGCAGGGAACCATTCAGGCAGGGGATGGCATCGAGTTGAGACTCTGGCTCGGACCGATCCCGATATACTGGCAACTGGTTCACCGCGAATACATACCAAACAGATTGTTCACCGATGAGCAGGTCCAGGGTCCCTTCAGCAGTTGGGTACATCGCCACCGATTTCATCCTGAAAGCAGTGAAAGCTGTATCCTCGAAGATGAGATTTCCTATCGCTTGCCTCTGGATTGGCTGACCCACCCGCTGCTTAGCTCCTTGATCAAACGTAACTTTCGTAAACTTTTCCGCTACCGGCATAGGGTCACCCAAGACGCATTGGGTGACAGCCGTTGGTCGTGCTAACCCGGCCAGCATTCTACGGTTTCGGGTGACGCTTGAAAAAATTCCAGAGTATCGCCGTCGTATCTCTACCTTGCTCATCATCTGACCAGACATGACCTGTAGATTCGCGCGCCTGGAGTTCAACTCCGTACCCTCGTTCGCATCCTTGATACACCATTCTGGCGACTTCTGTCTCCGCATCCACACCAGTCGTTTGCGGGTCAAGATCGCAGCCGGCCTGTTCTGCCCAGAACTGCGCACCGGTTTCCGCCGAAACGACGCCGCCGACAAACGGGAGATTTCCACCTTTAAACGGCACGACCGGATCATCGGTGCCGTGGATGGCCAGGTACGAAACTGGTTCAGCTGGATCGCAGGAGTCAAACACCCACTCAGTTGTTGCTCCAGCAACGAGACCGATCGCGGCGAGCGTGTCTGATAGATTGCAGGCAAGGTCGAAAGCGAAGAACGCTCCGTTGGAGAACCCGGCGGCATACTGTCGTCGTTCGTCGATTGGGAATTGTTGCTGCAGTTCTTCAATGAGATTCTCAACAAACTCGACATCGCTGTTGTCACCAAGAAAATCCGCATCGAAAACACCGGGCCAGAACCCGCTGAGCCCGTCTGGGTAAACGACGACGACACCTTCAGTTTCAGAAATCCTGCTAAATTCGGTCATCTCTTCCATTCGTTCACCATCGTCTCCGAGACCATGTAAGACAATGACCAGCGAGAGTAACCGGCCGGTATCGACCTCAGATGGTGCATGCAACCGGTAGGTTCGCAGGTCGCCATTGATCTCCAGCTGATTGACGCTGATATCTGCTGCCTGCTCGACTTGAGCAGTCGCTGTTGGTTCGGCTTCGGTTCGCATGCAACCGGCAGGTATTGCGATGCACGCTAGCAGAAAGAGTGTGACACTGAATTTCATGCCGCCAAACTCAGAACGCCGGTACCTTCTGGGTGCTCAACGCCTGAATCGACGACTCGTTCCACTGGTATCCGCGATCCTGTAGTTCGTGGATTACCGACACGATGACCTCGTCAGGAGTCGAAGCTCCAGCGGTGACGCCAATACGGTTTACCCCTTCCAGCCAGGTAGAAGGTATCTCCTCCGGCCGCTCGATATGGTGACTTGGAACGCCAAGACTTTCGCCGATTTCCGCCAGACGCGTCGTGTTAGAGCTCTTTTTACCTCCTACCACGATAATGGCGTCGACTTTTTCAGCCAACTCTCGCAATGCGTACTGCCGTCTTTCAGTCGGTTCGCAGATGGTGTTGCAGATGCGCACCTCCCCTCCATACGGCGCGACAAGGTCTAGCACTCCGTGAGCAAACTTCAGGAAATCGTCGGAATTTTTGGTGGTCTGGGAGAGGATGGCTACCTTTCTCGGCGGTGTCTGTTCGGTTTTTTCTTCGTCTGGTGAGCGGCGCGGTTGCCACGGCAGATCGTTGAGGTGCATAGATACCAGTGCTCTGCTGGTCTGCGCCCAGCCGTATAGCCCGTTCGCCTCCGGGTGATTCGGATCACCGTAGATCAACAGAAAATACCCCTGCTTGACCAGTTTCTGACCAACCCGCTGCGCTCTTGTCACCAGAGGACAGGTGGTGTCGATGACCTCCATCCCCATGGTCTGTGCACGCTCCGCGCGTTCGGGTCCCGCGCCGTGAGCGGTTATGCCAACTCGGGAGTAGCCGGCACGGGCGGCTTCATCAAGGTTTGCGACAGACGAGACGCCCAGTTCGCGGAGCTGGTCGACTGCCTGCGGATTGTGAATGACGTCTCCAATCATGGCGATTGGTGATGATCTGGAGGCTGTCTCCTCAACCATCTCAAGGGTCCGCCGGACTCCCCAGCAAAATCCCATTGTTTCAGCCAGAATGATCTCTTTAGCCATCGTTCTCTCTACTTTCTACTAATTACATGTTCTCAGCGACAGCGAAGCAACGTCCGGATGATCGACACTTGTCATGACGCTCGGAGCCTCGCCGTCTCGGCTGCTGAATCTCGGGAAATCTTTATTTTCTGCGCCGCCGGAACTGGAAAATCTGCCTCTACCAGTCCGCTTGTGATTTTTGCGGAGAGGAGTACACCCGGTATCCCCGCGCCCGGGTGCGTGCCAGCGCCAGCGAAGTAGAGCCCACGCACTGCTCGCGAGCGGTTGTGTGGCCGGAACCAGGCTGATTGGAGCAGTGTTGGTTCTATGCCAAACGCGGAGCCGTGCAGGCTTCGCAACTCGGTCTGGAAGTCTGCTGGCGTGAATTGATGTTCCACGATGATGCTCTTTTCAAACCCGGGCAAGCCAAACTCATGTTCCAGAAAATGGACGATCCGTTTCCGAAATTCCGGACCTGCCTGTCGCCAGTCAATCGCCGCATTTTTCAGATTAGGCGTCGGAACCAGGACGTAGAGACTCTCAGCGCCGGATGGAGCGAGCGATGGATCGGATTTCGTCGGAGCGTGTAAGTACAGAGCGATGTCTTCAGGGATCGAGTGCCCATTGAAGACCTCGCTGACTGAACGCTTGTAATTCCTCGGCATGACAATCGAGTGGTGAAGCAGGCGGTCGTACTGCCGGTTAAGTCCTAGATAGAGTAAGAAACAGCTCATTGAATGCCGGTAGCGACCAAAATTGAGATCAGTGATCTTCGATCGGTACTTCGCCGGCAACAGCCGTGTGTGAGCCAGCGTTACGTCGCTATTGGCTACCACGATATCCGCCGCTACGTTGCGACCATGGGATGTCGTAATGCCATAGACCGCTCCGTTTCTGACATTGATCCGTTCAACTGGCTCGTTCAGCAGGAGCCGTCCGCCTAATCGCTCGAAGAGCGATGTCAACCCGGTTACAACCGAGTACATGCCACCCATTGCAAAGTGCACCCCGCCTTTACGCTCTAAATACGGGATGATGCTGTAAATCGCACTGGCCCGGAACGGGTTTCCGCCGATGAAGAGTGGGTGGAAAGAAAAGGCGGCTCGCAACCGTTCATCTGAAAAATACCTGGCGACAGAATGGTAGACGCTCCGGTGAGCGCCCAGGCGGACCAGCTCAGGCGTGACTTCCAGAAACGTCTTCAACCGGTCGAACGGCTGTTCGGCAAGGTCGGCAAACGCGCGGTTATAGATCCTGGCAGTTTGCCGCATGAACGCACGATAGCCTGCGACGTCGTCCGCATTGAATGAAGCAATAGCGGTTTCATCCTGGTCCAGGCCTCCGCCATAGTCTAAAAATTGACCGTCTTGAAAGAATATCCGGTAGTAGGGTGACAGAGGCCGAAGGTCGATGTCATCAGACATATTTCCGCCGGCAAGCGACCAGAGGTCGGCAATCAGATCGGGTTCGGTGATCAGGCTAGGTCCCATATCAAACGTGAAGCCCTGATCGACAAGCTGGTAGGCACGACCACCCGTGGCAGCTCTAGCTTCAACGATCGTGACATCGAACCCGGCAGCCTGAAGGCGTATAGCCGCTGCCAGGCCACCAAATCCGCTGCCAATGACAACAACTGACCGGCTCGACCGCTGTAACGATCCGCTTGACCGGTTCACGGGTGGTTGTTGCACGATCATGGCGCTACCAACTCTCTCGCGATTACGGCGGGCACCGGGTCTGGTGTTCGAGAGAGCGCCCGTACTTCAGATTCGAAGTAGTGGACCAGCTGGCGGCAATCGGCGAATTCATCGACATACACTTGCTCGCCTATGCGCATGGTGATCGACCACTTGTCGCCTTCGCCGGACAATCTCTGATAGTTGAATCCAACTGGCACGAGCGGAAATCGCTCAGCACAGCCAGCCTGAGCCCGGCTTGCAATGTAGGCGAATCCGTCTTCGAAGGGCATGAAGCCGTTTGACTCCTCCCTCAACGTTTGTTCCGGGTCAATCGCTGGATACCCTTCCGGGAACACCACGAGCAACTCGCCACGTCGTAGCAGCTCCACCGACTCATTTATCGCGCGTCGAAGATACGGAACTATTTCATCGGGTTTGTAGGCGCTATCACCTCGTTGAAACGCCGGGCCATTTCTGCGGAGAAGGTATGGCCAGCCGGCAACGCGACAGACGAACTCCATCAACCAGCGGCCAAAGCGGTTGGTCACCCAGTCTAGGCCGACCAGGATGTGAAGGGGCCGGTCACACGAGGAGATCAGCAATCCGCCATCATAGAGGTGGTGGTAATGGCGGGCGACAAGCATCGCAGGCCCGGTTGCCGGAATGTTCTCCAATCCTTCCACCTCATACTGGACATTGCGTTTGAGAGGCAGTTCAAACCCGGCTTGCATTGCCCGATAACTCACCGACTTTGTTGATGGAGCGGTTGGGTTCTCAGGTTCAACCGGTGAAGGCTGCACCGGTCCCCGGCGACGTAATGCCAGAGATGCAGGAATTACGCCGAAAATAACGGCTAGTAACATTGGAATCCACAAATCGACGCTGATCGCGAGAACCGCGCCAAAACCGATATTCAGCAGGTACATCGCATAGGGCAAGACTGGTGAATACTGGCGAGGGTCGGGATTGGTTTTCCAGAGCAAGCGGCTTACTGTCATAAAAACGGCGCCGGTTAATGCCCAGCCGGCGAAATTGATGAGTGGCATGCCGAAATACGGTCCGCCTTCTGACCAGGCCCAGAAGCGGATCGGCATTGACTCATGTGCCATTGCTGGATCGAGTACGAGGTCCCAGACGACGAGAAAGTAGGCTCCGCCTGCAATCGCAAAAAATGCCTGATATTTGGTCGAACGGTTTCCGGCGATGCTATTCGCCAGCAGATAGGAGGCGAACCCGAGGTAGAACCAGGAGAGCGGAATGGTGTATGGCACACGTCCGAGCACCTTGTTGCCCAGCCCACTCAAATAGGCATAGTCTCCAAAAGGCCACCCGGTCGTCGTGCCGATCAGCTCGGAAGATAGCGAGACGGTACAGGCAACGAAAAAGAAGATCAGAGTTTTGCGCCAGCCGATAGCAAGTCCGCCAAAAAACAGCATCGCAAGCGCGCCCCACCAGACATGCAGCGAGCCACCATACTCGAGGCCAAAACGAAACATCTCCGGACCAAACCGGCTATCAATCCACAACTGCGGATTGGGCAGCGCGATGAGGAGTCCGGCCAGGCCAAAGATCAGTGCGAGAGCATGTCCGGCGAAGAAAATCCAGACCAGCCGCATTAGCGTTCTCCACGTTCAACCTGGCGACCACGCCAGATAAAATTGCGACGAAACGAGCTGACGATCAGTTTGATAGCTACCGGTACGTCAGCGAGCGGCGATAGCCAGTAGGTGGACGGTGGTTGTTGATAGGCTCTTCTTGTGCCTGCCAGCACTCCCAATCGCATGACGAACAGAATGAAATTGAGCTGTGCCAGGCGGCGAGGGACAAGGTGGCCAGCTGAGAGTACTGAGGTCACCAGCAGGGGTAACGGGAGTGCCTGAACTGTTGCTACCTCGGCTAACCCGGTTATCCAGCCAGGTCCCTCATAGTGATCTCGCATTGGCAGAGAACGCGGCCATTCTCGCCAGGTTTCACGCCCGTCTCGGTACATCCGAACTGAAATCAGATCATCAGATTCATAGAACCCGATCGTTTCGCCCGCACCCACAATCTTCCGGGCAAGAGCGATGTCCTCGCAGACCGTGTGTCGAACGGCCGAATATCCACCGATCTGCAACATGAGATCTCGTGAAACAAAGAAACACTGGCCATTTGCCTGGGCCATGTTCACCGAGGTGTAGGTGTTTCCAGGAATGCCGTAGCGGTAGACGAGTGTCGTCAGCATCGAGGGGTGGACGAGACCTTCACCCGGGCTGGAAATCAACTGGCGGGTTGCGACACTGACCGCTCGCAACTCATGATCCCTGGCGAAATCCAGTAGTGATGCGGCTAGAGCTGGCGCGGGAACGGTGTCGGCGTCGACACAGAGCAGCCAGGCACTCTCTTCCGAAGAAGCGTCGAGACCAACCTGTAATCCCCAGGCTTTGCCATTCCAATCAGACGGAACAGGACTTGCGTCAATAAGTCGAACTCGTCTATCGCTGGTTGCGAACTCCGTTGTCAGGGTTTGAGTGCCGTCGGTTGAACCGCCGTCGACAACGAGGATCTCGCGCACTGCGGCGCCCTGGGTGGTCAGCCCTTCGAGGCAGCTTCCTAGACGTTCAGCCTCATTGAGCACTGGCACGATAACCGAGATCATTCCGGGAAGCTCAGATCGCTTCGACGCCGGGATCGATTGACCGCCTGCCGTCCGAACCATCCGCACGAGTACCCGGAGCCCGATCAGCGTCTGGGCCAGAAACAGTACTCCGGGTAGCAACCGCGCTGGCTTCAGTCTCCTACTCATCCTGCCGCCACAGCCTCGTGAGCGTGTAGGAAACAAACGCTTCTCGGATTTTGTCGACCCGTGATGTACTCACACTATCGTGCAGGGTGTCGAAAGCGTTCTTTTCTATATTGGTAAGCAGCCTTCGGTAAAGCCTGCTGGCAGCCAGGATTGGAAATCGGGTATCTTGTGGAAGTTGCCAGATGCCAGCTAGCCCATCCTGATACCAGGATCGTGCAAGTTCTACCTGCGACTGCATCATGGACTGAAATCGATCGTCCACCCCGCAACCTCCGGCAGCCAACCGTTCAAGCTCTGAACGTGAGAGACCGAATCGCTTGAGCGTTTCGGTCGGCAGATAGACGCGGCCCGCTGCCAGATCCTCACCGACGTCTCGCAAAATGTTGGTGAGTTGCATGGCAGCGCCGAGCTGAATGGCGGCTCGAATTGCCTCGCCTGACGTTGCGCCAAGGATGTACGCCATCGCGATGCCGACGGTAGATGCGACCTGGTAACAATAACGCTCCAGATCGTCGTCATCGACAATTTCAACCTCATACAGGTCGTGTTCCAGCCCATCCAGAAACTCCAGAAACGGTTCGGTTGGAATCTCATGACGCTGCATGATCACGTGCAGGTGGCCGCCAAGCGGTTCCAGTGGCGCATGACCGTACGCCGGAGCGGCAAACCACTTCCTCCACGACTCCAACTCGATCTGGATCTGACGTGGGCTCACCATGGAAGGCGGATCGTCGACGATGTCATCCAGCGTGCGGAAAAAGGAGTAGAGCGTTACCGCGGATCGGCGATGTTGTTCAGGAAGGAAGCGAGAGGCAAAGTGAAAGGACGTCCGGGCGTGTCTGGCGATGACTTGATCGTACGGCAATACCTGGCCGACAACGGGTTGGCCAGTCCGGCCATTCAGCGTTTGTCTATCGATGGCCGAAGCATCCCTACCTATGGCAGCGGGAGGCTTCGTTGGCGTCAATCGCGTTTCTTGAATATTGGTTTCGAGTGTTGCCATGAGCGCCTTGTCCGTTAGGGGCTGGGTCCGATGTGACTGATTCCATCTGAAGAGTTCCAGGTGGTGATCGTAAACTCAATATATAAACGTATACTATAGATTTATATATTCGTCAATATCTAAAATGCCCTGTATCCCCTGGTCGGCACGGACCAGATATGCTCGCCGAAATATTGAATACAGATCTGAGTGGCTAAATCCAAGATTGAACTTGACGAATATAAATGTATACTTTAGATTTAGTATTATGAACGATGGTCGTGACGATCAAGTTGGAGAAACCATCGGCAATGGCACACGACGCTGACAGGTCACAGTTTGAAGATGCGCCGAGTGCCGGACCGTTGATTGTCGGCCCTTATAGTGATTCGAGCTGCATGTTGAGGGTTTGACTTGCCAGCGTCAGTTTCTTCGGTTACTGATCGGTTGAAATGATGGATACGGCGGCTCTAATTTTTCTGAATATTGCTTGACGAAGTTTTGTGAAAACTATCCAAACTCCCTTCCTCTTTCCTTGCCCGGGCCAACATCGATGTTGGCCCGGGTCCAGTTTTGATTGTGGTCGGCATGAGGGACCATAGTTATTCTTTAGTTGGACAATTGCCGTTGAGGGTCGGAGCGCGAGGCGAATATGGTGTTCAACTGGATAACGGACGCGGCGAGTTCGCGGGTTGGCAAATGGGTCGTTCTGGCAGCCTGGGTGCTAGCGACTGTGCTAATTGTGCCGCTCGCGCCAACTCTCTCTGACATCACCACGAACGACCCGCTCCAGTTCTTGCCGGGTGACGCCGAGTCCACCCGGGCTGCTGAACTGGAGCGAGATCGATATCCGTCGGCTACTACGCCAGCGATCATTGTCGTCCGCAACGACGACGGTTTGACCGAACAGGATTTTGCGGCAGCTTCCGAGATCAACGACCAGATCGTCGCAATGATCGATGAACCGGATAGCAATGTTGACTCGGTCGTTTCGATCTACACAATTCCACAGGCTGAATCTGAACTGGTGTCTGTAGACGGCACGACGATGACCATGATCGTCAACATCAGCGGCTCTTCAAATGAGTCACCCTACCTCGACCGGATTGACGCCATCCGCGAAGTCACCGGTCCGGTGGATTCTGCGGAGCTGCAGGTGAAAGTTAGCGGTCCGGGCGGGTTGGTCGCCGATCTTGTGTCGGTGTTCGCGAATATCGACGGTTTCCTCCTGATCGTGACGGTTGTCCTGGTGCTGACATTGCTCATCATTATCTACCGGTCACCGGTCGTCGCGTTCGTGCCGATTCTGATCGTCGGGTTGGTCTTCCAGCTATCGGGCGGTATTGCGGCGGCGGTGCTCGAAGCTATCGACTTCCCGGTCAATGGACAGGCGACCGGGATCATGACTGTCATACTGTTTGGGGCAGGAACCGACTACATCCTCTTTATCTCCTCCCGCTATCGGGAAGAGCTCGCCAGGACAGAAGACAAACACGAAGCCATGCGCCGTTCCATGCGAGCGCTCAGTGGGGCAATCGCGTCCGCAGGTGGCACGTTGATGGTGGCTTCGCTCATCTTACTGCTTGCCGATCTCGGCTCGTACCGCTCACTCGGGCCGGTCATCGCCATCGCCATCGGCGTGATGACCCTGGCGGCGTTGACGCTGGTGCCAGCCGTCCTGGCAGCGCTCGGCAGGTTCGCTTTCTGGCCATTCCGTCCGCAGTATGATGCCGATGCTCCGGCTGAACAGCAGTTTAGCCCGGTCTGGTCCCGGGTGGCGCGATTTGTGCTCCACCGGCCGGGTACCATTCTGATTGCAACCACGGCGGTCTTGCTGGTGATGGCGTCCGGCACAGCGCTGCTCAACCCGAGCTACGACAGTCTGGAAAGCCTCCCTCAGGATGAGGAATCGGTTCAGGGTTTTGAACTGCTCCGGCAGAGTTTCCCGGAAGGTCAGCTGTCGCCTACCAACGTCTACGTCACCTTTCCAGCCGGTGAGAGCGTGTTTGATCCGGACAATCTTCAGCTTGTCCACCAGCTCAGCGAGGAGATCGCTGGGATAGACGGCGTGGCTTCGGTGAGCGCCCCGAGTGACCCATTTGGCGTCAATGCGGGACCCGGTCCGGATGCCGTGCTCATGGCATATGAGACGGTTCCGCCTGAAGCGCGTGAAGGCATCAATCAGGCGCGAATCAGCGGGGAAACCAGCGGACCGCCGCCAGGCGTCGACGCCAGCCCTCCGGATGCAGAGGCGTTCGGGCTCTACTCAAGCTCCCTGGGATTCCTCTCCAGCGATCTGGAGATCGCCAGGATAGAGGTTGTTCTGGATGAGAACCCCTACAGCAACGAGGCGATGGATCTGATGCCCCAAATCCGCGATGTTTCCGACGCTGCCGCCGGTGCAGCCGGACTACCGGCCGGGTCGGTACTCGTTGGCGGAGAGACGGCGGAGAACTACGACACCCGGGCGGCCAATGTGCGGGATTCTCTGGTCGTCCTCCCGATGGTGCTGCTAGCGATCATGATCATCCTTGGCGTCCTGCTCCGTTCGGTCGTTGCGGCGCTGTTTCTGGGTGGAACGATCGTCATCACCTATTTCGCTACACTTGGTCTGTCGCTCTTCTTCTTTGTCGTCGTGCTTGGACAAGAGAGTATCGGCAATGGCGTGCCATTCCTGCTCTTTGTCTTCCTGAACGCTCTGGGAGTTGACTACAGCATCTACCTCATGTCGCGGGTGCGAGAAGAGGCGGCAACCTATGAGATGGCGTCGGCTACCGAGCGAGCGCTGGCCCGCACTGGCGGCGTCATCACCTCGGCCGGGCTGATCCTGGCCGGCACCTTCGCGGCCTTAATGACCCTGCCGCTCCGGGATCTCTTCCAGCTCGGTTTCGCCGTCGCCATCGGTGTGCTGATGGACACCTTCATCACCCGTTCGCTGCTGGTGCCATCGATCGTTGAAATGCTTGGTGACCGGACCTGGTGGCCATCCGGTTCTGCGGGCGGCACAAAGGTTGCCGAGATAGGCGAAGAAGAACTTGCTGTGGAGACTGACTGAGACAGATTCACATCGATCTCGACTACTTTTCCTGGGCTTGACGCTGTGCTATGCTCAGTTGTCCAGGCTATGGTGCTGTAGCCAAGTGGCCTAAGGCAGGAGTTTGCAAAACTCTGATCGGCGGTTCGAATCCGCCCAGCACCTCCTTCAACTACAAATCCATCCGTTGGTTAGAGATCCAGGGCATACTTTTGCACCTTCTCCGGATCCAGCTCCACGCCTAAACCCGGACCTTCCGGGACTCGCAGCAGCTGACCTTCTGGCACGAGCGGCTCGGTCAGCAGGTAGTCGTGCAGGTCGGTGAACGGTGAAGGCCACTGGACTGAGGGAACGGCAGCGGCGATATGGGCTGCTGCGGCAGCCAGCACGTCGTAGTAGATGCCGATTGAGAGTTGAATACCGGCGGCCTCGAAGATGGCAGCGATCTTCTGGACATTGAGGATGCCGCCGAGTTTGGTGATCTTGATGAACGCCAGCGACGCCGCCCGCAGCCGGACGATCTCCAGCGCATCGGCCGGTGTGCCGATCGACTCATCGACCATGACCGGTACCGGCAGCCGCCGGGCAATCTCCGCCAAGTCGTCGAGCCGGGCGACTGGCTGCTCGATCGCGGCGAGCTTTCCGATGCGCTCCATGGCGGTCAGCGCCGGGATCGCCTGGGACATCGTGTAGCCTGTGTTGCCGTCTACATGCAACATCGCTCGATCACCGGCTGCTTCGGCGACTGCCTGGTAGACCTCGATGTCTTCAACCGGGTCAAGACCGACCTTGAATTTGATGATCGAGAATGGGGTTGCATCTAGCAGTGCTGCCACCCGATCAGCTGTTTCCTCCGGACCAGATCGCGCCACCGAACCCATCAGTTCGATCCCGTCACGCACTTTGCCGCCGAGCAACTGGTAGACCGGCACGACGAACGCTTTGCCTTTGATGTCCCAGAGCGCGATCTCGATGGCGGTGTGCGAAGCCTGGTGGCCTGGCAGCACCTGTTTCATCCTGTCATTGAGCTGTTCGATATTGAGCGGGGATTCACCGGTGACTGCCGGGGCAAGGTACTGGCGAATGTTAGCCAGCATTCCGGCGGCGGATTCACCATAGAACGGCATGTCGACTGCCGCCTGGCCGATCCCGGTAATCCCTTCGTCTGTCTTCAGTTCAACGATAACCGTCGTCGCAGCATCCCAGGAGCCGTATGAGGTCTTCAGTACCGCTGACCGAGGGACAGCAACAGCTGTGGCTTTGACGTTCGTTATGATCATATTCTGGTCCTCTGGTGTGCGTTTGTACCCTGACTAGATCCAGTTTAGGATGTTCCCTTGGCTGGAGAAAATCCTTGCTCAATTCAGATCTCACTGTTGAATTCACATGGCACTTTCATCGTAGCCTGATTTCGTTGTGCAACTTCATTTGGAAAATCAGTAAATGATCAGAGTTGCAGCTGGTTGAACTGGACGCATTACTCACCGCAACCAATGATTTGTCGAAATTCAACCGCTCAATGCCGAGCAACCGAATGCTCTTGCTGACCACGATCTGGAATGCACGCCATGCTATCCTCAGCGAGTATCGCACGCGTGCCGGAATTCTCACGCCTGAATTCATATGAACAAATGAACAACGACACCCGTAAGTTGAGAAAAAAATAGCCACGAAAGATAGCCACGATGGAAGAACGCCGCATCGTCACTGTTCTCTTTTGCGATGTAAC
>CAZNYB010000015.1:0-60019 GCA_964577155.1 uncultured Thermomicrobiales bacterium
GTACCTTGGAAAACTCGTTGAAATAGCCGATACCGAAAATATAACCGACCGACCGAAACACCCGTATACCCAGGCGCTGATTTCCGCTGTTCCGGTTGCCGATCCAACACAGCAACGGGATCGCATCATTTTGGAAGGCGATGTTCCAAGTCCGGCAAATCCGCCTAGCGGCTGCAATTTTCACCCCCGGTGTCCGGTTGCTCGCCCGGATTGCAGCGAACGAGAGCCAGTGATGCGGGAAATCGAACCGAATCATTGGGTTTCCTGTCACTATGCGGAATAGGAGATAGGAGCGCCACTCGACGGAGAATCATATATTGCCGTCGAGCAATGATTTGCATAAAGCTTCATATCATCGCAGAGGAGAAGGGAGAATAAAACCGAAATGGGAGGTGAGCACGTAATTGAAGTGTAGGCCAACAAATCGGCCAGTTAGTGTACACGGTGACTCTCACCCAATCACATGCGCCTAGCCAGTGATGAGGAGGTTCAAGTCTCAGAAGTCAGAGCATTAGTCAAGGATGTTGGATTCCACAGCGTTCGTTTTCATATTTGACATTGCTGAACATGCTTACCTGAGGGGGAGATCAAGACTCAGACAAGCACCACCAGCATAAGCACACATAAGGGAGAACTTGCTACATGATTCCTATCGATCAGGAACAGGTACGACTACTTGAGAGGCGTCTGCGCGGTATTGGCGTCGATCGCCGCTCTTTCCTGAAAATTGCGGCCGCAGCTTCAGCCGGTCCACTTGCTGCCTCTTTGCTCGCCGCCTGTGGTGGCGACGACGATGACGAAGAACCAACGGCCACCGAAGGTGAAGGCAGCGGCCAGGATGCCACCGAGGTCGCAACCGAGGCCGAGGGTGATGCCACTGAAATGGCCACCGAGGCTGAAGGTGACGCCACCGAAGAAGCTACTGAGGCTGAGGGTGAAGCCACAGAAGCTGCGACTGAGGAAGTAGAACCGACCGAAACAGCAGCCGGTCAGGGAACCCCGGATGAAGAACAGATCATGTACGACTGGGGGCTTTCCGCCGATCCGGCCAGTAATGACTTCAATGCCGACCTGTATTCAGGCGGCGTCGCCCATATCTGGGCAGGCTTAGGCACATTTGATCCCGATTTCACCGCTATCGGCGACTGGGCGGAAAGTTGGGAACCAAATGACGACGCCACCGTTTGGACGTTCAATATCCGCAAAGACAATACCGGATTCTCCAACGGCGATCCGGTCACTGCGGAAGTGTTCGCCTGGTCCTGGAAACGAATGTTGATGCCTGAGACCGCCGCTCCATATGCATCGATTATTTATGACATCCAGAACGCTGAAGCAATCAACCTCGAAGGTATGGATCCGGACGAGCTCGGTGTCACCGTTGTCGACGACTGGACCCTTGAGGTCGAGATGGTTGGCCCTCGCGGCCTCTTCCCGATTATTGTTTCGTATATCGCTTGTGTACCAGCCCACCAGGCCTCGGTCGAAGCAAATCCGGACACCTGGACAGACCCGAGCGCTACAGGCGAACCAGTGGTCTCAAACGGACCGTTCCAGCTGGTTGAATGGGAACACGACGTTTCGCTAACGGCAATCAAAAACCCGAACTACTGGGATGCTCCAAACGTAACCCTTGAGACAGTCGTAGACCCAATCATTCCGAACGAACAGGGTCTGCTTCCGTACGAGACTGGTGAACTTGACTGGTCACTAGTCCCTGGTCCCGATCTGCAGCGTGTGCGCGATGACGCGACGCTCAATGCAGAGCTGGTCCGGTACGTCTATCCGGGCATCTGGTTCCTGCTCCCGCAGGTCACCATTGCACCGTTTGACCAGCTTGAGGTACGCCGGGCCGTCTCCCAGTCGATCGACCGGGACCGGCAGGTGACCGTGACCAACGGACAGTCCCAGCCGGCGTTTTCACTCATGCCGCCTGGCTTGTTCGGTTACTTTGACGACGACGAGATCACGTCGATCATGGCCTTTGATCCGGAAGCCGCCATGGCTCACCTCGATGGCACAGAATTCGAGGGTGGTCAGAACTGGCCAGAGATCACGTTGAGTCTCCGCGAAGAAGCGCATAACTCACAGATCATGGCTGAAGATATCGCTGCTCAGCTCAAAGAGAATCTGAACATGGATGTCGCCATTGAGATCATGGAAGCCCGAACCTTCCGTGCCGCTCTCTGGGAAGGCACCCTGCAGTTCATCTTCATCCGCTGGTTTTATGACTATCCGGATCCAAACAACGGCTACTTCGACATGTTCTACTCCAACAAGGACACTGGCAAGCGTCAGGAATGGTCGAATGCCGAGTTTGACCAGCTCACTATCGACGGTAAAGAGGAGCCTGATCCAGATGAACGGCTCGCGATCTACCGTCAGTGCGAGCTCATCATGCAGGACGAGGTCGCCTACGTGCCGACGACCTACCAGATCCGTTTCTACGTCTTCAAGCCGTGGGTACAGGGTCTGCCGATCAACAAGCAGGGCTTCATCGTACCGGATGGCAACATCTACGTGCGCATGCTCAGCGCCGTCCATATCGAAGGACGGGAAAGCTAAGCATTATCGACCGATAATCTAGCGATCGGATCAAAAATGGGGAGGCCAGATGGTCTCCCCGCTTTTTATTTCTTGGAGCTAAGACGCTGGCAATTGGACCACACAATTTGGTGCTTTTCCGGTTTCAATCCTCTGGTAGGCTAGGACAGCGTGAATCGATCACGATTGACGACAGCCACAGGGAGCTGTCGTGAATGACGATGTGTAGGAGGTTAAGATTGGAAACGAATCCGAAGTATCTGTGGTGGAATGGCGAACAGATGAGGTGGGACGATGCCAACGTCCATGTGACCGCCATTGGCTGGTCCGCCGTTAGTGCCGTCTTTGAAGGCATACGCGCCTACTGGAACGAAGATCAGGAAGAGCTTTATGTCTTCCGGCTTGCGGAGCACATGAAACGACTCGGTCAGTCCATGAAGATGATGCGCCTTGAAGAGCGCTGGTCGATGGACGAACTCACTGAAGCCATTCTGGAGCTCCTCAGAGCAAATGACACTCGGGAGGATACCTATATCCGCCCACTCGTCTACCGTGGCGGAAGCCAGAGCGGTGGTTTCAGTGGCTGGGGAGGGTCGACCGAAGTGTTGATCAACACCCGGTCCAATCCAACCCACCTTCTAACCGGACGGGCTCGTTCGGCTGGTTTCTCGTCCTGGACGCGGATATCAGATAATGTCATGCCTCCACGAATCAAGAATGTTGCCAACTATCGCAATGGTCAGCTGGCGGGAATGGAAACAGGCCTGAACGGGTATGATGTTGCTCTCATCCTGAATAGCCAGGGGAAAGTCGCCGAAGGTGGCGGTTCCTGCATTATGTTCGTCAGGGATGGCAAGCTGATTACACCCGATGTGACCCAGAGCATTCTCGAAAGCATCACCCGCGATTCGATCATGGATCTTGCTCGCAACGAACTCGGCCTCGAGGTCGTTGAGCGTGCCGTGGATCGCACTGAACTGTACATCGCCGACGAAGCATTCATGTGCGGGACCGCGTTCGAGATCACCCCGTTGACATCGATAGATCATTATGATGTTGGCAATGGTGAAATTGGATCAATAACCCACCAGCTCGAGGTGTTGTTGGACGATAGCTTCCGCAATCGCACTGGCATTCGCCCCGAGTGGCGAACCCCGGTTGGCGTCCGGTCAGCAGTAGCCGCTGATTAGATTTCGGACTCTCTTAAATTCGAACACAAAAGGAGCAAACTGCTGGTTTGCTCCTTTTTGTTAACTGCGTTTGACTCTCTGAAAGTTGAAAAATTCGAGTTCATCTTGCCGCCTCAGAGATCAATCACCCTCAAGCAGAGATACACCTGACCTCATCCGGATTCGAGTGATGCCACCTGGATAAGAAGGTCAGCCCGATATATTTACAAGAGCCCTTCGCCACGCATACGCAAGATGGTCGTTTCAAATCCTTCAACGGTCTTGTCGATATCCGCTTCGGTATGCATCATGCTGAGCCATCCGCCGCTATGCAGTAGATGCGCGCCAGCCAGCAGCATTCCAGCAGTGAACACACTTTCGATCTGAGGTGGAGGACCGCTCTTCAATGCCAGAGGCGAAACACCTTCAGGCATCCGGAGATCACCGGCGGTCATGTTGTCACAACTCATCCCGAGTCGGATGTGAAACACAGAAGATTCACCGTAGACAAAGCCGGGAATGTCATTGTTCACCAGTGCAGTATTGGCGCCTGCCCGAAGTCGCGCAGCCATCACGTCACAGTGTTCCTGTACAGCTGGATCCGCGACAATACCAAGACAGGTTGCGCCGGCTACCGCAGACAACGGGTTGCCATTGAATGTGCCTGGATGGGCAACACGTTGCAGCGCATTCCAGCCAGCGTCGTCTCGCACGTCCATCACACTCATGACGTCAGCTCGTCCGCCGACACCTCCGCCAGGCAACCCGCCAGCAAGAATTTTGGCGAATGTCGTCAGGTCCGGCCGGACGCCAAATCGTTGTTGCGCTCCTCCTGGCGACCAGCGAAATCCAGTGATTACCTCGTCAAATACCAGCAATGTGTCGTGCCGTTCGGTGATCTCTCGTAGTTCCGCGAGGAAACCTTCTGGCAAAGGGATCGTTGCATAAGAAGCGCCGCTCGGCTCAAGTATGACAGCCGCGACATCACCATAGGAAAGCCGTTGATCAACAAACTCGAGATCGTTGTTTGGAGCAACGATGACGGAATCAAATGTGCCAGTCGGAATCCCGGGAGAGTAGGGAGCATCAAACGGAGCGTGTTCACCAGGCAGAGCATAGTCCTGCCAGCCGTGAAAATGTCCCTCGAATTTCAGAATTTTTTCCCGGCCGGTAAATGCGCGGGCGATCCTCATACCAAGTAGCGTAGCTTCAGTACCCGAGGAGGTAAATTTCATCCGCTGAACCGACGGCACCAGTTGCTGGACCCGATCAGCCCACTCCATCTCCTTGTCGTGACTCGCGCCCAGATGTGTGCCACGATGAAGCTGTTCCGATACTGCTGACACGATGTCCGGGTGATTGTGACCGGTTATCAACGCGCCGTGACCGACGGCATAGTCGATGATTTCGTGGCCATCTACGTCCCATTTCACCGCTCCTTTGGCCCTGTCTGCATAGAGCGGGAACGGTTTGATCACACGGATGTCATGGGTAACGCCATTTGGAAACAGTTCGCGAGCCTGCATCGCTCGCTGGCGCGAGCCGTCAAACTCTTCAACAAATTCGCGTTCAATCGTCAGTGTCGTCTGTGCCATCGTAACCAGGTTCCTGTTCTTGGTTGTTCCGATAAGCGACCGTTAGGAGGAACTTCCAATTCCATACGGTCGCCTCATGATACGATTCCGCCGGTCCGGCCCGATTATGGACGAGCCGGCTACCGCTGTCCAGTGATTAAAACAGCATTGACTGGAATTTTGAGGATATCCATGGGACTCAACAACTTTCAACGCTTCCGTATGGCCACACTCCCGACCCCACTGCACAAACTCGAACGGCTATCAGCTGCTTTAAATGGACCTGATATCTATATCAAGCGGGATGACCTCACCGGGTTGGCTTTCGGGGGCAACAAAACTAGAAAACTTGAGTACCTGGTGGCAAACGCGATCGAATATGGTGCGACCCATCTCATCACCGAAGGTGGCATTCAGTCGAATCATGTTCGCCAGACAGCGGCGGCAGCAAACCTGGCAGGCATGAAATCACATCTTGTGTTGCAGTCAGACGATCCAACGCCTCCACTGCAAGGCAACTATTTGCTCGATGACATTCTTGGTGCAACCTGTCACGTTGTCTCACCTGAAACCAGTTCCGGAGAAAAGATGCAGGAAGTTGCCGAGTTGGTGCGAAGCGAAGGGGGAGAACCGTACCTGATTCCCAGCGGCGGTTCGACGCCGATCGGCGCGCTCGGCTACGCAAGTGCAATTCTTGAGATCAACACCCATCTCTGGGATCTCGGCATAGCTGTTGATCACCTGTATTTCACATCAGGCAGCGGCGGCACGCAGGCAGGCATCGTCGTCGGTAATATGCTCTATGGCAGTTCTTACGACGCCAGGGGGTTTTCAAGCTCTCCGACAACTCCTGGAGCACGGTTCGAGAAGATTCAGCATCTGGCAGCAGCCACATGCGACCTGGTCGATGCCCCATTTTCAATAGATGGTGATGACATCATCCTGAATTTCTCTCAAGCAGGGGAAGGGTACGGGGTTCCGACAGCAGAATGCCTGGAAGCCATTCAGCTTCTGGCGCGTACGGAGGGTATTCTCCTCGATCCGGTCTACACCGGCAAAGCATTTGCCGGGATGATCGCAGACATCACATCCGGGATACTGACTCCGCAGGAAAGCGTTCTGTTTCTGCACACCGGTGGCACACCGGCGCTTTTTGCGAAAGTCGATGAACTTCAGCCGATACTGCATCGCTAACGCGTTCTTTGTCATTCCACATTGAACTGGTATGCTCGGAAGACGCGAACGTACGCCTGAATGTGTATCTCAGCTCTCCTGAACGTGTATACTTTGTAATATGAACATATGTTCTAAATCTTACGGTCAGTTCGCGGAAATCGCCGCTGATGTGCGGCTTCGTGACCGGCTGGGTACGCTAACCTACCGGATTCCTGAGCAGTTGATTGGTCGCCTGGCGATCGGTCAACTGGTCTGGGTTTCGCTGCGACAGAAACTATCCCTTGGGATTGTCGTTGAGATACACGACCGCGAACCACCAGGTAAATTTGAGGTCAAAGATATCCAATCACTGGTTGAGCCAACGTTTCGATTGAGTTCAATTCAGTGGAATCTTGCTGCCTGGGTTGCGAACGAGACGGTAAGTTCATTTTTCGAGGCTGCTTCACTCATGCTTCCGCCGGGGGTTTCGACCAGTACGGTCATTCACTTGCAGCTCGTCAAGCGACCAGATCGAGATGAACGGGAGCGTTTCACCAGAACGCAACTCAAGCTCATCGACTACCTCGCAGAGCGTGAGACGGTGACGCTGGACGCGGCCAGGAAAGCTCTTGACACATCCCTCAATTCCGTAATTCCTGCCCTTGAAAAACGCGATATTATCCGGCGTGAGGCGCGAGTTCGTACCCCGCAACAACCGAAAATTGCAAATCGCCTTCAGGTACGGCTTCTAGCAGAGCAACCAACCCCGCCTTCAATCGCACCGAAACAGGTGGAGGCGCACTCCTGGCTTTCCGGCCGCCTTCGAACTCGAGATCCCCAGGTGATGTTGTTAGATGACATTCTTGAATCGACTGAAATCTCGCGACAAACGATAAAGGCGCTCGAACAACGTGGTTCTATTAAACTCGAGCCTGTTGCGGCGGAAGTAACATCTGTAGCGCAACTCCAACGACCTTCCAATCTGAGATTGACTCCCGAGCAACAGAGCGTCTGGGAGCAACTCGAAGAGTGCCGCCGGGAACGAAGACAGACAAAATTCCTGTTACATGGTGTTACAGGTAGCGGGAAAACAGAGATTTACTTTCGGCTAGTCGCTTCCGCCTTCGCGACAGGCAAATCGGCGATCCTGCTGGTGCCGGAAATCGGGTTAGCCGGCCAAATTATTGAGCGAGCCAGGAAAAGGTTTGGCGACCGGGCACTGGTCCTCCACTCTGGTTTGAACAGTAGCGAGCGATACCGCAACTGGTATCGTGCCGCCACTGGAGAGCCAGTCCTGATCGTTGGAGCAAGATCAGCGCTTTTTGCCCCTCTTCCAGATATCGGGGTCATCATCCTGGATGAAGAACACGAACTAGCCTATAAGCAAGACAACCCTCCTCGATATCACGCGCGATATGTCGCGGAAAAGCTCGCGGACCTGCATGAGGCACGACTCATTCTTGGAAGCGCGACGCCGGATGTAGAGACCTATTTCAGATCTGAGCGGAGCGATTGGCGCCTGCTGGAGATGCAGCAGCGTGTTGGACAACGAGTCGTGAATTTCTCTGGCGATATTCAGCCACGACCAATTCCGTTGCCCTGGGTAAAGATCGTCGACATGCGTGACGAACTTCGCTCCGGGAATCACTCGATTTTCAGTGATATCCTGACCAGACTTGTCCAATCACGGATCGATGCCGGCGAGCAGGCCATTATGTTCCTCAACCGGCGAGGCATGTCAACTATTGTCCAGTGCCGATCGTGCGGCACGGTTCGCGAATGCCCACTTTGCGACATTCCTCTGGTCTATCACCGGATTCCAGGACGTATTATCTGCCACCGCTGCGGGCATCGTGAACAGCCGCCACCTACCTGTGCCAACTGCGGCAGCGAGAGTATTGGTTATTTTGGAACCGGCACGCAGCGAGTCGAGTTTGAGATAGCGAATCATTTTCCAGAGGCTTCGGTTATGCGCTGGGATCAGGACGCCCTGCGAGGCGGTGTTCACCATGAAGATCTGCTTGCACGGGCTGACTCTGAAGATGTCGATATTATCGTTGGCACACAAATGGTCGCCAAAGGACTTGATTTGCCCAGGGTAACGGCGGTCGGAGTCATAAACGCCGACACCTATTTACACCTGCCTGACTTCAGGTCAGCGGAACGGACATTTCAGATGCTATCTCAGGTCGCTGGCCGGGCTGGCCGGCGGGCGGCCGGCGGTGAAGTGGTCATCCAGACCTTCACCCCAATTCACTATTCAATCGTCAATGCCGCAAGCCATGACTATTCAACTTTTTACGATGCAGAGATCGCGTTCCGAAGACAACATGGCTACCCACCGTTCAAACGGTTGGTACGACTACTTTATCGTCACGCTGACGAAGGACAGGCTGAACAGGCAGCGCTTGATTTGAGCAATCGTATCGAACGGTACCTGGTCGAATATGACAACTTTTCTGGCATCGACTTGATTGGTCCCGCGCCTGCCTTCTCAGCCAGGGTACGGGGAAAGTACGGCTGGCAGATAGTTCTGAGAGGAGAACAGTCTCCGGTCTTCCTTGGCGAACTGGATATCCCATGGGGCTGGATAGTCGATGTGGACCCGGTCAACATGCTCTAGGCAAATGGTCTTCCCGGTCACCCTTCCCCAATTGGCGCATTGGCTATAATCCTCTTGACGAGGATAGCGATTCAGCGAGATCGAACCAGATCAGGCTGTGACCAATCACACTGACCACCAGAAATTGAGACCACGACAGTATTACTGGAGAATCAACCATTCATGGCAGTACGTAACATTATTATTGAACCAGATCCGAGATACGGCGAGGTGAGTGATAAACTCCGGCACGTTTCGGAACCAGTCACCGTTTTCGATGAGGAACTTGCCGAACTTGCTGCAGATCTCCATGAGACAATGTGTGCCGCCCCTGGTATCGGGTTGGCTGCGCCGCAGGTCGGGATCTACAAACGGTTGATCGCCGTTCGTCTGCCAGAGGGTTATCAGGGTGAAGAGTCGCCAGAAGAAATACATACACTGGTGAATCCAGAAATCGTCAAAGCCGGTGGAAACGATCGGAATGTTGAAGGCTGTTTGAGTTTCCCCGATCTACTGGGCATGGTGGACAGATACACCTGGACAACGATCAAAGCACAACATCTCGACGGGTCAACATTTCGGTTTAAAGCGCGTGATGTCCTCGCACGGGTGCTGCAGCACGAAATTGATCACTTGAATGGGTATCTCTTTTTCGATCGGATGGAAGATATCAGCGATCTCTTCTACCTGGAGGACCTCGAGGACTACGACGAGGATCACGTCGTGGACGAGGAACATGTCGAAGCAGCTAAAGCGTGATTTCAGGCTGGTTGATACGGTGTCCTTCGGCCTCAATTATGAGCGAAATCGTTTTGACCGCCTGATCGGTTGCGTTCACATCATTGAAAACCACATAGTCGAAATCTTGAGCGGCAGTAAGTTCATGCGTCGCGGTCCCGAGACGATTCATTATTTCATCAAAATCATCTGATTTTCTTCCCTGCAACCGATGCAGTAACTCAGCCATGTCCGGCGGGCAGATAAAAATAAGAATCGCCTGGGGCACCAGTTCTCGAATCGATCTTGCACCCTGCACATCGACCTTGAGCACGACGCTCCGACCGCTTTGTAACGAGGTGCGCACCCTGTTTTTTGGCACGCCGTACAGGTGACCGTAGACCGTAGCATGTTCCAGAAACTCAGCATCCTCGACCTGACGTTCGAATTCTTCAGTTGAGAGAAAGTGATAGTGGACGCCAGCAATTTCACCGGGTCGACGTATCCGGGTTGTCGCTGTCACTGCATAGTGCAGGTCCGGCAGCTGGGCGCGCATCTCTTCGATCACGGAATCTTTGCCGACTCCAGACGGACCTGAGATGACATACAGTCTCGGCCGTTTGACCGATCTCAAATCGTCGATGAGTTCATCAGCCTGCTCGTTGAGACCCTGGATACTAAAGTTGTCCACGCTGAGCCTGCCCCCTCATTCCATACGAACGTCCTCTCTGATGCTACAATGGCAGGCTTCTAATCGCCACTCCATTCGAGTGAAAGCAGGGTGTCGACAACGCTATGTATGATGCATTGACCATCGCAGCCATCGCTGAGGAGCTCCGCGAGGAGTTAACCGGTGGTCGAATCCAGCGTATACAGCACCTGGACAGGCTCACCATCGGCATCGAAATCTATGCTCGGCATAGAAGGCGCTGGCTCGTCCTGAGCGCCGACTCACAACAAGGTCGCATCCTCCTGTCCGAAACCTTGGACGGCGGCGATCCTGAACGAATCTCGCCGCTCCTGCAGCTGATGCGAAAGTGGCTCAGGGGAGGCCGCATCACCAGAATTGTCCAGCCAAGGCACGAACGCCTGCTCAGGTTCACCATCACCAAACCGGATCCAGAATCGGACCAGGAAGATTTCGATGACTCAGCAAACCAATTGCCAGATCTGGTTGCAAACGACCTCGTCATTGAGTTGATGGGCCGGACTTCAAACATCATTCTCTGTTCAAGCGACGGCGACATCAGGGATTCGGTCAAACGAGTGACATCACAAATGAGTCGAGTCCGGCCGATTCTGCCGGGAATGGCGTATGAACCGCCTCCTCCACAAGACAAACTGGATCCTCTTCTGATTTCACCGGAGGTGATACTGCGGAAAGCAAGAAACGAGGAGACCCAACTCGGTCGCTGGCTCGTTCAGACCTGGTTGTCTATCAGCCCACAGCTGGCAAGCGAACTGGCTTACCGTTCTGGCCTCAATTCAAGCGTTCTTCCCTGCGATCTTGACCACGAGACAACAATCGAAATCACGAAAGCGTTTCATTATCTCTTTGCTCCTCTTACCACAGGTGAGTGGCAACCTTCTTTTTACCAGTTTGACAACGGGCGGACGGATTTCTCAGCTATTCAACTGAAACACCTTGCATCAATGCCCAACGTGGTGGAAACTTCATGTACTTCGGTGCTGGAGGCAGCAAATGAAGCCTGGCAGCATCACGCGATTGGTTCATTGGCAGGGGATGACCGGCACTCCGCGCGACGTCAGCGACTGCTTGAAGAAATCGATGCCGGTATCACCCGAACCGAACAACGCCAATCTTCACTTGAAGAACAGCAGAAGCTTGGCGCTCAAGCCGAAGAATTGAAGCTGAATGGAGAGTTGATCTACACCTACATTTCTATGTTTGAACCTGGGCAATCTCAGTTTGAAACCCCGGATGGAATCACCATTGATCTTGATCCAACGTTGACCCCGAGCGAGAACGCTCAGACGTACTTTGAGCGCTATCGTAAGGCGCAGTCAGCGATGGAGAAACTGCCTGGGCTTTTAGACCAGACCCGAAGTCAACTAGCCTACCTTGAACAACTTAGAACGCTCTCAAGCCAGGCGCAAAGTTTCGAAGAGATAGAGTCAGCTCGCCATGAATGGCATTCATTCGCGGAAGAAAACAGGAATTCTCCAGCCTCCCACACAAAGAAATCGAAACCTCCAAAACAAGGCAGACGACCTCGAAGATACCGTACGAAAGCTGGCGATCTCATCCTGATAGGTCGAACCGGTCCACAAAATGAAATCGTGACGTTCGACGAGGCCGGCCCGAATGACCTCTGGCTCCACGCTCGGGAAATGCCAGGTTCACACGTGATAGTTAAATCGGCGATCGACGAACCAGAAGAGACGATTGAACTCGCCGCCTCATTGGCTGCCTATTACAGCCAAGGTCGTGGTTCAAACTCGGTCCCGGTGGACGTAACCAGGCGACGCTACGTACGCAAGATTAAAGGAAGCGGACCAGGTATGGTGAGGTATCAGAATGAATATACCTTGCAAGTGCAGCCGAAATCGGAGGAAACGCTCGGACTACAGGCGGAGTGATTTATCTAGCCAGCCGCAGCGTTTTTTCGATCGGTTCGTTCCGCCAGACGGGCGAATATGATACCAAGCTCGTAGAGCATGTAGATCGGAATTGCTACCAGCATCATATTGATCGGGTCAGGTGTCGGTGTAATAACCGCTGCGGCGATCATGACAAGGATAATAGCGATTTTTCTTGCTGACGCCATCCGTTTCGCTGACACAATATGCAGTTTGGATAGTAGAAACATCACAATCGGCAGTTGAAACGCGATCCCGATACCGAGCATCAATCGAATGTAGAACGAAACGATTTCAGATGCCCGTGGATTCCAGGCAAATATATTGGTTCGGAAGTTCGATAAAAAGTCCAGCGCTCTTGGAATGACCAGAAAGAAGGCAAAAAGCACGCCAGCGATGAAAAAGAGCGTGACGACAGGCAACGAGATGTAGACAAGACGTCGTTCCTGGCTCGTCAGTCCCGGCGACATGAATGCCACCAACTGGTAGACGAGCATCGGCATAGAAATAGCAATGGCGATGTACAGGAGCACCTTCAACCAGGTAACAAAACCTTCAGTCGGTGTAATTGTCAGGATTTCTTCATTAGGAACTTTCGCCTGAGTGGCGATGGTCTGCAGCAGTCGATCGGTAAGAAAGTATGCCGCGATCAACGCTATGAATATGGCAATGACCGAATACAGGATACGCTGGCGTAGCTCCTCAAGATGTTCCTGAAGCGTCATCTCCAGGAAATCTTCAGGAACCTCTATTTCCTCTTCAGGGTTTTGATTCGATTCAGAAGTGGTGCTCGGGGCGTACCTCTGATTGTTTTCGATGCTTGCCAATTTGGTGCGTGATCCCATCTCCGGTGAGCGATCGCTGACACCGTGACGGCCAGGAACCGTTCAAAAACTCCGTGAAGCGAGTACTCGATCGTACTCTCATTGAAAGTCACGATTATTCCATAGGTTACTCGAGGTTACTTGCCGATCAACGCAGGATAAAGATGTCTCTTGCGGTGATGAGCGAATGATCGACCTTCGGTATGCAGCCTGGCTTGACCGATAAGCGAGTACCTAACTCTCGTGCTCTTCGATGTAATCGACCGCATTGCCGACTGTGCGGATGTTCTCGACTTCTTCATCCGATATCTCGATACCGAATTCCTCTTCAAGAGACATGACCAGTTCGACCATATCAAGTGAATCGGCATTCAGATCCTGGACAAAATCAGAGTCTCTAGTTACTTCAGACGGCTCCACACCAAGCTGCTCGGCAATAATCTCCGTCACCTGTTCATAAACGTCGGCCAACCCGGGTACCTCCCCCATAATCGTAATCATTCAACCATGACAAGAACTTGTTTGGGTCGCTCTTGTCGTCTACCTCGCAAATGCGCGAAGCATTCCGCAGGCTCAATTGAAACACACTACTGATACTGTGTTTGCGCCGCAGCCAACGGTCGTATTATGCATAAACTCCAGGCAACACACAATGACGACAACTGCTCAAGTAGTTTCGCTTGCTGCGCTGCGTTCCGCGGATATCGTTCCAAGCACGCCGTTGACGAATCTGCCTGAACCTTCGCCACCGTAATCTTTGGCTACTTCGATAGCTTCGTTGATGGCCACTTTGAACGGCACAGCTGAATCATCACGCATCTCATAAAGCGCTACGCGTAAAACATTCCGATCAACGGCAGCAATCTGATCAATGGCAAATCTAGGCGCGGCTCTCGAGATCTGTTCATCGATTTCCGACTTGTGCTTGAACACGCCGGTAACCAGATCTTCGGTATAAGATCGCACCCGTTCTTTTATCGCCGAATCCTCTATATACCGCTGCAGAACGGTGTCAGGATCGTGAGCGGTCAGATCAACTTCAAAGAGAATCAGCAAGGCGATACATCGCGCCTCACGCCGCTCAATATTAAATGGATTTTTTCGAGTCACCATAGTTCAATGCTCAATCGACTGTGTCGCATCCAGTATCGTTCGAGTTCACTTCGAAGGCTTTCTTGTGGATGTCGATCTAATTGTTTCTGCTGACCGCTGGCGCTAACCCTACTGAGCTATCACCATAAAATTCAGCAGCGTCGGCAATAAAATCCGCGATCATTTGCGTATCAACATCGCCATTAATAAAGCGAGGGTGTTGCAATACCCGTTCGTAAAACGGAATTGTAGTGTTGATTCCGCTAATCATGGTCTCGGCCAGCGCCCTGCGCAAGCGGGCAATGGCGACTTCTCTGTTCTCACCCCAGGCAATAATTTTGCCCAGTAGTGAATCGTACACTGTTGGTACGACATAGCCGGGATACAGGTGCGAGTCAACCCGAATCCCAGGACCGCCTGGAGACAGATAGCCATCGACGATGCCGGTTGACGGGCTAAATCCATTTGATGGATCCTCGGCATTGATCCGGCATTCGATCGCGTGACCATGAAATCGCACATTCTTCTGCTCAAAATCCAGGTTTTCACCTGCAGCAATACGAATCTGCCAGACAATCAGGTCATACCCGGTGATCATCTCGGTAACCGTGTGTTCGACCTGTATTCGGGTGTTGGCTTCAATAAAATAGTATGCCTCATTGTTGTCGACCAGAAACTCAAATGTGCCAACGCCGAGGTAGTCAATTTCTCGCGCAAGTCGGACCGCATCTTTTGACAGGTTGCTACGCAACTTACGATCGATGCCAGGGGCAGGCGATTCCTCGATCAATTTTTGATGCCGCCGTTGAACGGAACAGTCCCGCTCGCCCAGCGACAACACGTTGCCATCGTTGTCCGCAATGATCTGAACTTCGATGTGCCGTGGATTTTGAAGATACCGCTCAGCATAGACAGCGCTGTTGGAGAATGCAGCCTGGGCTTCCGCCTGTGCGAGAGGCAACAGTCGCATGAGTTCCCGTTCATCTGTTGCGATGCGCATGCCTCTGCCACCCCCGCCAGCGGCAGCTTTTAGCAGCATCGGAAACCCGATCTCCGAGCTAAGATCGCGGATATTGACCGTTGTTCCGAGCGGATCAGCGGTGCCAGGCAGCACCGGCACGCCAGATTTCTGGGCGATCTGACGGGCGACGGCCTTGTCACCCATCTGGCGGATCGTTTCTGGTTTTGGCCCGATAAACGTGAGATTCACTTCCTGACATATCTCACCTATGATCGGATTCTCTGCGAGAAATCCGTAGCCAGGATGTATTGCATCACTACCGGTTGCCAGGGCGGCGCTGATCAGGGATGGGATGTGATTATAGGATTTCGCAGCTGGCGCTGGACCAATGCAGACTGCCTCGTCTGCCATGCGGACTGGGAGCGAATCCCGATCGGCTTCGCTGTAAGCGATGACGGCTTGAACGCCTAGATCGTGGCAGGCACGCAAGATACGAAGCGCGATCTCACCACGGTTTGCTATGAGAATCTTTTCAAACATGGCGCATACGTACAACCATCTCTGTTACCTGTCGATTGAACATGCAAGTACTACCGGTAGCCAATCGCTTACACTCATGGCCCATTCACTGAAAATTCCCAGTGACTCAGGTCGCCATAAACAGGCCACCGTCGACAGAAAGAACGTTTCCAGTAATGTAGCGTGCATCATCCGAAGCCAGGAACGCCACCGCGTCCGCAATGTCCTCCGGAACGCCAAGCCTGCCAAGTGGTATCTGAGCAATTGCGCCTTCTTTAAGCTCATCCGACAGGACATCCGTCAGCCTGGTTTCGATGAACCCTGGCGCGACCGCATTAACGCGTATTCCTCGTGAGCCGACTTCTTTAGCAAGCGTTTTCGTCAGTCCGACCAGGCCAGCCTTGGCGGCAGAATAGTTTGCCTGGCCTGCGTTTCCAACCAGCCCAACAACTGAAGTGAGATTGACGATGCTGCCTGACCTGTTGCGCATCATTGGTCGGATGACGGCTTTGGAACAGATAAAGGCGCCTTTGAGGTTGGTTTCGATGACCGCATCCCAGTCTTCTTCTGCCATCCTCATGATGAGCGTATCCCGGGTGATGCCAGCATTGTTGATTAAGACATCGATACTGCCGAAGGCGTCCATCGTTCCTTTTACCATCTCTGCGACCTGGTCAGCGTCGGTTACATCGGCGAAGGCAGGAACAGCATGGCCACCGGCAGCTTCGATTGCCGCGCAGACTTCGTTGGCCATGTCCGCATCACCACGATAGTTGACGACAACCATGAAGTCGTCCGCGGCTAACCTGAGCGCGACGGCACGCCCGATACCCCGGACTGCGCCAGTTACAATCGCGACCCGGCGGCTCGATGATTCTTGGGACATTGAACCCTCCTGACTACTCGTCCAGCAACTGGGTGGCGGTCCGCACTTGAAGTGATCTATCTATACGCCGGGCTAGTCCGGTCAGCACATTTCCAGGACCGATTTCAATAGCCTGATTCATGCCATCGTTGATCATATAGTCCATGACCCGGGTCCACTGCACCGGCAAATAAATCTGATCAATCAATTCCTGGCGTAGATCATCCGGGTGAGTAAGAGGCTCGGCATTGACATTCGATACCAGCGGGTAGCGAGAAGGAAGCACGTCGATCCGTTCGATATCTGCCGCCAGTTCGATCGAGACAGGCTCCATCAATGACGAATGAAAGGCGGCGTTCACCGGCAACCTGACAACCCGTTTCGCGCCACGGACGTTTGCTGCCATCTCGGCAACTGCAAGGGCTTCCTCAGTGCCGGATAGCGTGGTTTGTCCGGGAGAATTGTGATTGGCTATCTCAGTCTGGCTGTCGTTGGCAACCAATCCAACAGCCTCTTCGTCCAGACCAATGACCGCAATCATTCCGCCCTGAGCGTATTGCTCCATTAACTCACCGCGGCGTCGCACCAGCCGGATTGCATCGCCAAATTGCAGCGATCCAGACGCGACGAGCGCCGTGTATTCACCCAGCGAATGGCCAGCGACGAAGTCGGGTGGCGGGGCTAGCTGTCGTTCCAGTAGCTCGCGCAACATGGCAATACAGACGGTCAGGAGAGCTGGCTGCTGGTTTCGCGTCGCGGCAAGCTCTTGCTCGGGACCTTCCCAACACAGTGCCGAGACTTCAATATCCAGCGTGGCGTCGGCCTGTGAGAACACGTCGCTGGCGACCGGTGAACCGGCTGCCAGGTCCTGACCCATGCCGACGAACTGTGAACCCTGCCCGGGAAAAAGCCATCCAAAACCGTCAGGCATCGGGGGTATCATTTCGAACTGAACCGGGATATCCCCACCTTACAACTCCAGCAGCCCAGGTCAACCCACCGCCAAAAGCTACCAGCACCGTATTCATCCCTGGCTTGAGCTGATTGTTCTGCCATGCTTCTACCAGAACAATCGGAATGGTTGCCGCGGAGGTGTTTCCGTACCGGTCGAGGTTGACCAGCACCTTTTCCCTTGGAAGCTCAAGCCGTTTTGCCGCTGCGTCGATGATTCGGAGGTTAGCCTGGTGCGGCACAAACAGATCGATGTCAGAAAAGGCAAGTCCCGCTTTGTTGATTGCCAGCGCGGCTGCTTCGCCCATAATGCCGACCGAAAAACGAAATACCTCCCGTCCATTCATCTCAATAAATGGACGGTTAATGGTTCTCGCGCCGTTGAGACCGACAAATGCATCTGGCGTTCCCAACGTCAGATGCTCAGCCTGTGAACCATCAGAACCAAGCTCAATCGAGAGCAATCCCGTTTTTTCTTCTGACGGTTCCAGGACCACCGCTCCTGACCCATCACCGAATAAAACACAGGTAGTTCGGTCGTTGAAATCCAGAAATCTTGAGGTGAGATCGGTACCGATCACCAGCACTTTGGAATAGACACCAGTCTGGATAAACTGACTGCCGACTGACAAGGCATAGACAAAACCGGAGCAGGCAGCGTTTAGATCGAATGCACCCGCGTAGGTAGCCCCGATTTCGTGTTGGACGAGGCTTGCAACTGACGGCATATAGTAGTCAGGTGTAAATGTCGCGGTAATAATCAGATCGAGTTCAGATGGATCAATATTCGCCATATTGCAGGCATCGATCGCCGACGCGGTCGACATGCTGGTCGCTGTTTCGTGTGGAGCAACCATTCTGCGTTCGCGGATACCGGTCCGGCTGCTAATCCATTCATCAGAAGTTTCAACGATGCTGGAAAGATCGTCATTGGTGACTACGCGCTCAGGGACATACATTCCCCAGCCCGTAATTGCAGCGTAGCCCATCGTTGATCCTTCCTTCGTGCTTCAAAAGCACTGCCTCACCAACATTTCACGCACACTGCTTGTGCGGTGAGATCAAGTACGAGGCTAAGCTTGATCCGAAGCCGTTGGCGTGCGGATTTCGATGTCTACAACCTGGCGGCCTGCGTAAAACCCGCAACTCAGGCAGACGTGATGAGAAACTTTGTACTCTCTGCAGTTCGGACAGGTAACCAGGTGCGGCGCCGTAATCCGGAAATGCTGACGTCTGTTCCCCCGCCTTGCTCTGGTTACTCTTTGTTTTGGTAGTGCTCCCATTGAATCTCCCTATCCTTGTGCTCTTCCCTGATCAGCGAGCCTGATTGGCAAGTTAGTTGTCTTCTTCCGACACCTGTTCCAGCAATGATGCCAGTATCGCCAGTCTGTGATCGCCTGCTGTATCCTCATCATCCTGTTCCAGGAGTCCTGGACAATCCGGACTGCATATTGGTTGCATCGGCAATGCCAGGATAATCCCTTGACGCAGTGGTTCGGCAACGTCAATTTCATGCAGCTCGTTGATCGGCAGGATATCCTCATCTTCGAACCCGGTGAGACCGGAATGATACCGAACCGCTTGCTGGTAGTCCTGTTCAAAAGCTCCCTCAAACGGTTGATCATATATTTCAAGACATCGAACACACTCGATAAGCGCTATCCCCGACATCTCGCCGATTGCGAGTATGGTATCCGCCAGGCGAATCAGCCTGACGTCGACCTCAACATCGCGCGCGACCATATCACGATCCAGTGCGAACCACTCCAGCTGGAACTGATACTCCCGACTTTCACCGGTTGGTTCTTTCAGAAGCTGAGCAACATTAAAGACCGTTTCGAAACTGCGTCTGGTCTTCCGGTCATTGCCGGTTCGTATACCGCTCATTGCTACTGACTCCAGGCACAAGCTAATACACACTGGCAGTGCGTAACCGAAGCAGTATATCCTGACACTCGGGTAGCGGTCAATTATCGGCGGATATTTGCCGATTACGCCTTTTGTGTCGTCTCATTCAGATGAGCTTTGGCCTTTGCAACGCGTTCAAGATTTTCTTCAAGCGTTTTTTCGACCAGATCCATGACATCTATCGCGAAATCATTCATCGCTTCCCGCATTCGCACCGAGTCCTCCTGCGACTGCCGTAGACGTTGATCAGCGTAGTATTTCGACTCCGCCGTGATTCCGTGATCACTGACAAGATATTTAACCTGCTCATCTGCTTCAGCAAGCATCTTCTGGGCTTGCCGGTGAGCATCCATCATGATCTGCTGCCGGTCCTGGACAATACGGCGGGCTAACTCAATCTCCTTCAGAATTGTCATCCGCAACCGATCGATGATGTTTGTTGTCTGCTGTTCGTCAACCCCAACAACATTCATGAGTCGAAATCGACGACCATTGTCAATCTGCCATTGCAGTTCATCCAACAACTGCATGATGCTAGCCACATTAGAATCATGGGGCTCCTGCATCAGTCTTTTCTCGTTTCCATCACTCGGTGGGGTGTGTTCACGCACATCCCCAATTCGATAGTTTTCCCCATTTCCGGGACACAAACCGACCGTCCGAGCTATGTATCGCTGTCCCGCACCGCATACCGAGCGACAAGTGCTTCAGCAACGTGCGCAGGGACAAGATCATCCACAGAGCCTCCCAGTGATGCAACTTCTTTGATAATACTCGAACTAATAAATGAGTGGTTCGAGTCGGTCATCAAACAAACTACTTCAAGCTCCGGCGCCAGGTGGTTATACATGTGGGCAAGTTTGAATTCGTACTCGAAATCCGACACTGCCCGCAACCCCCGGACAATCGTTTGCGCTCCCACCTTCCGAACGTAGTCTACGAGGAGTTCGTCAAATGTGTCAACGGTAATATTGACATATTGACACAGGCTCTCATTAACCAGCGTCACTCGCTCGGCGACGCTGAATAAGGCACTTTTTTGTGACTTTTCTCCACCATCATAGACTGCGACGATCATCTGGTCGAACAATCGAGCTGCCCGGATTGCCAGGTCCACATGACCGTTCGTCATCGGATCAAAGGTGCCTGGGTAGACGGCGATTCGCTGCTCCGGCTTGTCCAACTTTCCTCCCGTCCTGCCAAACTCAAATTGAACTAATGAACTTCGAAAATAGAAAAGCAGGAATCCCCATGACACCGGTTGCGCAAGGTAACCAGGTTTTCTATCTGGTCGGGAATTTCCAGTTTTGGCCAGTGCCCCAGAGCAAACACTGTTCCAGCTTCTACCACTGCAGACTGTGATATTTCAATAACCAACTCGATAATATCAGGATCCGCATAAGGAGGATCGACAATCACAAAATCATACGGCTCGGCATCCGAAGTCTGAACATACCTTCGAATATCGGTCTGGTAAATGGTTGCCCGGTCTGAAAAGCCGGTCGCTTCAAGATTCAGGCGGATAGCCTTACAGGCTCGGTAATCTCGATCGACGAAGTCGCACCAGACGCCTCCGCGAGACAACGCCTCTATACCAACGGCTCCTGAACCGGCAAACAGGTCGAGTACCCGGTAGGGAGACACCCCCAACGACGCCAGAGATGAGAACAGTGCTTCCTTGATTTTATCCGCCATTGGTCGTGTCAACGATTGATTTTTAGGCGCTCGCAACCGACGCCCGCGAGCTTCACCGCTGACTACGCGCACAGTTAGCTGACCTCAGTAATGGCAGTTGCCCAGAATCCATCTACCTTTGCCCCGAGCAGTGCGTGTTCCTTGCGTCCTAATCCAGGATCAGAATCCAGGATTCGTTCGGCTTCAGCACGAGCTTTTTCCAGATCACGGATGTCCCCAAAACTTGCTAGCCGGAATGCGGGAAGCCCGCTCTGCCGCGTGCCAAGAAAATCACCTGGACCTCGCAACTCGAGATCGATCTGAGCAAGCTGGAACCCGTCCTGCGAATCAACCATCGCTTCCAAGCGTTGCTGACCAACCTGGCTGACGTCTCCTGTCGCCAGTAGCAAACAGTATGACTTTTCGGTGCCACGACCGACACGGCCACGGAACTGGTGTAGCTGGGAGAGTCCGAACCGCTCCGCGCCTTCTATAAGCATGACGGTAGCGTTTGGAACGTCGATACCGACCTCGATAACCGAAGTTGCAACCAGGACATCGATATTGCCATCGCGGAACTCCAGCATGATTGCATCTTTGTCCGCGGATTTCATTCTCCCGTGCAACAACCCCACATTCAGATCGGGAAACACCTGTTCGCTCAGCCGGATATGCTCATCAACCGCCGCCTTCGCGTCAATCGCTTCGGACTCTTCGACGAGCGGGAACACGATAAACGCCTGGCGACCGCGCTCCACCTGATCTCGAACGAAGGCGTAGGCAGTTTTTTGATCCTGCTTTCGCACCCAGCTGGTCTCGATCGTTTTCCGGCCAGGCGGGAGCTCATCGAGTGTTGACACATCGAGATCCCCATAAATAGTGAGAGCCAGCGAGCGAGGAATAGGGGTAGCGGTCATGACCAGCACATCGGGATCGGTTCCTTTGTTTCGCAAGGCTGCACGCTGCTCGACACCGAAACGGTGCTGCTCATCGACGATCGCGAGACCGAGCCGTTTGAAGGCAACTGGCTCCTGAATCAACGCATGGGTGCCGACTGCAATATCAATCGATCCAGTTTCGAAACCATCATAGAGGTCTCGACGCTGCGAAGCCGTCGAGCTACCAGTGATCAAACCAATCGTCGGCCTTTCAATATCCGGCAAGCCGTCGAACAGCGCCTTGAGACTTGAGATATGTTGTTCGGCCAGCAGTTCGGTTGGGGCCATGAGGGCAACCTGGTATCTATCTTGAATCGCGGCGTAGGCAGCTACAGCGGCGACGGCGGTCTTGCCTGAACCGACATCGCCTTGCAGCAACCGGGTCATCGGTTGCTCAGAAGCCATATCATCCAGTATCTCAGCCGTCGTCCGCCGCTGTGCGTCAGTCAGCACAAACGGAAGTGAATCCGTGTAGCGATCAATCGCCTCAGTTGAGATGCGAACCGCATTCCCGGGTTCTGCCTGCCAGTCGTGCTTGCGTTGCAGGAGTCCGATTTGCATGCACAAATATTCATCAAACGCGAGTCGCTCTCTCGCTTGCCGCAACCGTTGCCGGGCAACCTCCGGTGTAGTTCCAACTGGAAAATGAACCCATTCAATCGCTTCAGCCAGGCTGATGAGATCGGGGAGGCGATCAAATGTGTCTTGAGGCAGGTAGTCCTGTATCAATCCAAGCCCACGGTCCAGGCCACTACGGACGATGGAACGCAGGGTCTTCTGATAAAGGCCTTTTGTCAGTGGATAGACAGGAACGATCCGACCGGTGTGGGTTGCTTCATCCGATACGCTTTCCCACTCCGGAGTCTTGAAACACAGAGTCCCCCGGTACTGGTCTACTCTGCCTGAAATAGAGATATGGGAGCCTTCCTGCAGTTGTCGCTCGATGTATGGGTTGAACCAGAGTACGTTTATCCGACCAGTTTCGTCTTCTAGCTCGGTAATGACCATTTTCCCGCCATTGCGGGTAGGATTCGAACGAATCGAGGCGACGTATGCCTGGATGGTGCTGACCTGACCGAAGCGTAATTCCGAGATTTTCTGTAAATTGCTGTAATCTACGTAGCGACGTGGATAAAGATAGAGCAAGTCGCGTATGGTTTTCACACCAAGCTGTTCGAGCTGCTTTGCGCGACCTCTCCCGACCGACGGGATTAACTGCACCGAATCGGAAAGCGTGCCTATCCCGACGCCGCTTGAGGGTCGCTTCTTTGGAGTATGTACAGACCTGGGCTGCGGTGTCGGTTTGCCCCAACTCGATGATACTTGCCGAGATTGCTCCTTGATTGGAGCAGCAACTGTTTGCTGTTGACGGCTTTCTGCTTCGAGGTTTGCAATGATATTCAAGGCTTGATCGACGTGGAGCTTGCGATCTCGTACCTCAAGCTCTGGATAGTTCACCAGGAGTCTGGCAAGTTCCTCCACCTGGCGTTGATAACTTGAGTCGGTATGACTATCAAGCGCCTTAAGGCGATCGCCGGCGAATGCGGCGACACCGTTCGATGCGCTGGCGTCAGCGTAGTCTTTTCGCGATTCCAGTTCGAGAACTTTGCGAATTTGTTCAAGCGCCTGTGATTGTGCAGTCTGCAGCTCTGATACCGGTTTCTATTCTTCAATCGTTCGACATCGCGCATCTCAAAGTATACGAATGGTTCATCGGTACAGGTGGTGAAATTTCCTGACTGAATGGCTGGCTGAAGGGAGCGTTGAAATCTGGCCTTGGATTGTCTTGTTTGCTACTATTAGCGTTTGCGCCCGGCAAGCGTAGCCTGAACAGGCAATTGCTGAATCTTCCGGGTCTATCCAGAACCAGTGTCAAACCAGGGAGGTTTCAGTGGCGAAGTGCGATGTCTGCGGAAAACGGGTTACGTTTGGGAAAAATGTAAGTTTCTCAAAGAAAGCCACCAACCGCACATTCAAGGCAAACATTCAGAAAACAACGATTTACGTCGACGGTCTGCCTAAGAAGATCAAGGCGTGTACCCGTTGCATCAGGACACTCAGCAAACCTGGCAGGGTTGCCTGATCGTCATGATCAATGCCCTTGATTCAATGCAGTGCGCCGGATAGCCGCTTCGGCGCACTATTGATATTCCCCGATTAGAAATCGCTCCCGTCCGAACAAATCGAACACAATCCTGCCGTCCAGCCCGGCTATTTCACGCAATTCCTCGATGCTTGACGAAACCTGCGCCGGATCGATTTCCGCGACAACGATTCCTTGTGCTGTCAACCTGCCAGGCAACTGTCTGAATAGTTCGCGATAGAGATCAAATCCATCTTCTCCACCAAACAACGCGGACTCGGGCTCAAGCCGGGTTGACCAGTGCTCCTGATCTGGCCGGAGATACGGCAGATTGGCTAGGATTATGTCGAATTCAAGTTCAACACCCTCCAGCAACGATGTCGGCCGGAGTTGCACTCGATCATTCAGATCCAGCTTGCATCGATTGGCTGTTGCGACTTCAATCGCCTGCGGAGATACATCCGTGGCAATGATCTCTAATTGCTCAGCGATTGCTCTGGTTTCATCAGCGAGGGACAAGGCAATTGCTCCAGAGCCAGTGCCGATATCTATCACTCTCAGAAATCCTCTGACGGACCGGATTCTCTCAATCGCGATGTCGACCATCTGCTCAGTCTCAGATCGTGGTACCAGAACCCTGTGGTCGACGAAAAGCTCGATGTTGCGAAACATTTTTCGCCCGGTGATATATGCGACCGGTTCGCCAACGCGCCTGCGAGCAACGAAATCAGCAAGCTGTTCGGATTGTTCCAGCGTTAGTGGCGCATTGTATTCGGAAATGAGTTTGAGCCGTGGATACCCCAACACGTGTCCGAGCATCAGATCGACATCTAACTGTGGTGTAGATGATACATCCGCAAGCTCCCGCGAATGACGCCTGCGGGCTTCACCTACGGACTCAGTCGTCGGCAATACCGGCATGCTCAAGCCGTTCCGCCTGATCGAGAACCCGGAGTTCTTCGACAAACACCTCGATATTTCCGTTCAGCACCCCTGGCAGGTTGCCGACGCTCTTTTTCAGACGGTGATCGGTAACCCGATCCTGGGGAACGTTGTAGGTACGGATCTTCTCCGAGCGGTCGCCGGTGCCAATCTGCGAACGCCGCATGCCGCCACGCTCTTCAGCAAGCCGCTGCTGTTCAAGATCATACAGACGTGTGCGAAGCACCTGCATCGCCTTGGCCCTGTTCTTTATCTGTGATTTTTCATCCTGACAGGTGACCACAATGCCGGTAGGCAAGTGGGTGATTCGTACCGCGGAGTCAGTCGTGTTGACGCTTTGCCCGCCATGGCCAGAAGACCGGAACACGTCAACCCGAATCTCATTTTCATCTATTTCGATGTCCGCTTCTTCAGCTTCCGGTAGCACGGCGACGGTCGCTGTCGAGGTGTGAATTCGACCGCTTGATTCGGTGACCGGAACCCGTTGCACCCGGTGAACACCGCTTTCATACCGGAGGTAGCTGTACGCGTTTTGTCCACGAACCTCAAAGACTGCCCGGCTAATACCGCCGATGCCCGTCTCCTGCACATCGATGAGTTCGACTTTCCAGCCACGTTCTTCAGCGAAGCGGGTGTACATGCGCATCAGTTCGGCGGCAAACAGGTTTGCTTCCTCGCCGCCAGCGCTGCCACGCACCTCAACGATGACATTCTTTTCGTCATTTGGATCCTTGGGAACCAGCAGGAGCTGTAGTCTGGCTACAAGCGGTTCACGCTGGTTGTGGAGTTCGTTGATCTCTTCCTGGGCCAGCTGGACCAGCTCCGGATCTTCTTCGTCCTGCAACATCTGATTGGCATCCTGCAACTGACGTTCGATTGACTTCAGTTCACGGGAAACGGTAACGACATCCTCAAGCTCGGATCGTTCGGTACCGACTTCCATGAGGCGGGTCGGATTGGTGGCAACATCCGGATCCGCCATCATGGCGGTCAAATCATCAAAACGGCGTTCAATTTCAACTAGTCGGTCGTCCAGGGTACTCACGTGATTTCTCTTTCAGTTTTCATGTGGACAATTATGTCAATATTTGAAGTGAAATTGCACGTCGCTAACCTGGAGCGAGAGTGGGATTTACTCTGGCCACACCATCGCCAATTGGCCACTCACCGAGAACGGTGTAGGTCGGACCTCCGGACGACAACACCGACCGGATAAGCTGCAATCGATCAGCCGGAAATTCGACCGGCGGCAGCGTCAGATGCTCAGCCACCGGACCGAACTCCTCGATCGGTGACGCGCCTGACCTTACCCTGGCAACGGTGATGTGACCCTGGAAGCGGCGTTTCTCCGGACGAAATCCAAGACGACGCGCGGATTGTTCGATCAGATCCGCGGTCTGCTCCAGAGATTTCAACCTGCCTTCCAGTCCAATCCAAATGACTTGAGGATTGTCCTTAGACGGGAATGCGCCAAGCTGACCGGTGTTGTAAAGCGTTGCCCGGCTGCGCCTGGCAACTCCGCTCATAACTCGTTTGAGATCGTCAATTGTGGTGATCGGTGTCTCGCCAAAGAAACGCAAGGTGACGTGAATCCTGTCAGGGTGCACCCACTTTAGCGGCCAGTTCTCCGTCTCAAGTTCACTCTGAACATCACGAATGAGCTGACGAACCGGTTCACCAAGCGGAACAGCAGCAAACAGACGCCAGGATTCAGGATCAGGAGTTGGATGAAGATCATTGCTTTCCATAGATCAAGTATACGATTCGCGACAACGAACCAGCGGTTGCGTCTCTGCCTGGACAGCCCTATACTGCTGCAACTTTTCGAGATGATGGGAGGCCGGATCGCCGCCTCAGGAGTACTTGTAATGGAATTTGACGCACTCATCCGCAGTGGACACATCGTTGATGGAACCGGAATCCGGCGGGCGTACCAGGCCGACCTCGGGATTCGGGGAAACTCGATCGTCGCAATTGGAGATTTGCCTGAAGCGACAGCTGCGCAGATTGTCGATGCAACCGGGAAAGTGGTGAGTCCAGGGTTCATCGACGTTCACATTCACTCTGAAATCGAACTACTCGGCGGAGAACATCGCTACGCGAGCTTGCTTCAAGGCGTTACAACCCAGCTGCTCGCACCGGACGGATTTGGCTGGGCGCCGCTTGAACCGAACCAGTCAAGAGAGCTTTGGGAAGCGACCTCAGCCATCTACGGACCACTTGAAATCGAACCTGCCTGGGGCACGGCGGAAGAGTACCTTGGGATCTTTGCCGGCAACACACCGGCAAATGTTCTGCCGCAGGTACCGCATACAGCTATTCGTTTCGCCGCAATGGGCTGGGATCCACGTCCGGCGACCGAGCAGGAAATCGAGCAGATGGAAGTAGGAGTTCGGGAGTGGATGGAGGCTGGCGCTACCTGCCTCTGTCTCGGGCTTGATTACCAGCCATCGGCGAACTCAACGACTCATGAACTCATTGAGTTGAGCAAGATCGCTGCCGAATACGACGGCATCTACACTGCGCACATCCGAAATACCGAATACGGACGGGAAAATGCCTGGCGTGAGACGATGCAAATTGGACGTGAAGCTGGCATTCCAGTCCACATCTCTCACGAACATGTGACTGACACGACCGAGCGACTTCTCGAAGAAGCATCAACAATCTGTGATTTGAGTTTCGAGTCGTACATGTACCAGGCTGGTTGCACCCACCTCGGTCTTCTGCTTTCGATACCTCTGGCATCAGGCGGTCCAGCCGGGGTCAGGCAACGGATCAAGGACCCGGTCGAACGGGCGGCTATTCGCAGGCACATTGAACGAAAGCTAGCTACCGATCAATCGCTTGGACACTGGCCGGTATTCGCCAACACGCCTTCTGGTCGCTGGATAGGAATGTCGCTGTTTGATGCTGCCGATCAGGAACACATGTCGCCGGTTGACTTTACGATGATGGTTTTCGACGATGAGTTTCCCGAGACGCTCATGATCTATCGCCGAAATGGCAGCAAGTCTGAGGATGACGAAATCTTTCGTCGCACCTTTCGACATCCCCGGATGATGGTGGCAAGCGATGGGATCTACTTTGGACCCCACGCACATCCAAGAGGTTACGGGTGCTTCGCCAGGGCGCTTCGAAAAGGTGTTCGTGAACTGCAGGCTGTCTCGATCGAAGAAGCGGTCTACAAAATGACCGGTTTTCCTGCGCAACGATTCCGGATCAAGGACCGTGGTCAGATCGCTGAAGGGTATGCCGCCGATATTGTGATTTTCGACGCGGAGACAGTTTCTGACCACTCAACCTGGGAGCAACCACGCCTCAAACCATCTGGATACGATCTAGTCATGGTCAATGGCCAGGTCGTCATAGACAAAGGTGAACCGACCGGTGTATTACCCGGACAGGTGCTACGTGGAGGTGCGCAGTGACCATTGCAAGAATGCCGGCCGATCAGTATCGGGTCAACGTTCAGCGCCCGGATGACTTTGATGCGTTCTGGGAGAGCTTGTTGGTGGAAGCTGACCAGATTCCGCTCGAACCCGAGTTGATCCTTCTGCCTGAACGATCGGACGACGACGTCGACGTCTTCGAAATCAGGTATTCGAGTATCGACAATCTGAGGATTGCTGGCTGGTACGCCCGCCCGAAAGCCAACCGGATTGCGGGTCCATATCCTGGCTTGTTGATCGTGCCGGGGTACATTTCGGAACCAAAGATCCCGAAGACCTGGGCCAGAATGGGATATGCCGCCGTCGGCGCTGCGCCTCGGGGCAAGCTGCGATCGAACCAGCATTTCAACCCCGGTTATCCCGGGCTACTTACTCACAACATCATCGACCGGAACACCTACAGCTACCGCGGTTTCTATATTGACGCGGTTCGCGCTATCGATTTTCTCCAATCCAGACCAGAAGTCGACGCCTCACGGATTGGAGTCCACGGCAGCAGCCAGGGAGGCGCGCTTACCATCGCTGCCGCGGCGTTGCGACCTGATGCGGTAACCTGTGGGGCGGCCGGCGCACCGTACCTGTGTGGCTTCATGGATGCGGCCAGCCTTACCCACACCTACCCGTATGAGGAGATTAACGAGTATCTGAGAACCTATCCGGATCTCCGTGAGCAGGTCACAGAGACGGTCGCCTACTTCGATGGTCTCAATATGGCATCGCGAATCACCTGCCCGATGATGATCTATCTCGGCGGTTCTGATGACGTCTGCCCGCCCGAAACCGGTTACGCTCTCCGACGAGCATTGCGCCATACCGAAGTTGAATTTGTCGTCAGCGACCGTTGCGCCCACGAGGCTGGGGAGCGGCAAGTTACTCCCCTTGTGAAAGCATTTCTGGCGAAACACCTGTCACCCGCTAGCTGACGGGATGCAACTGGAGAAACGATGACCAGTCATACTGAATCAATTTCTGACAATTTCGATGCGTACTGGGATGAAGTGGACAACGACCTCGCAAAAATAGATCCTCGACCGGAACTCACACCATTGCCGATGCGCTCGAACGAATACTCGACGGTTTACGCGTTGAAACTCACCAGCATCGGACCTGCGCGAGTTTTCGGCTACTACTCGGTTCCAACAGGCGACGGCGGTCCATTTCCAACCTTGATGCAAACACCGAGCTACGGAAGCGTGAACCACATCCCCGACTACAACGACCGCAAACGTTATGTCTGCCTGACCATAATGCATCGCGGGCAGCGGCTGGCAGACGAACCCTGGGCTGCAAGATATCCCGGGTTGTTGACGGAAGGGCTAGATACAGCGGACACCTACATCTATCGATCGATCGTCGCTGACTGTTTGCGCGGGGCCGAATTTTTGCTCTCCAGAGAGGAAGTGGATCCTGCTCGCATCGCGATAGCGGGAGATCACCTTGCAATGCTGACGGCAACTCGCAGGACAGGATTTACCCATATGGTTGCAGAACCGGGGTTGCTGTACCGCCCGATGGAGGCCAGGTTGATCAACAATGACTACCCGCTTGAGGAGTTCAATGACTACTTCAGATCTAGTCCAGAAAAGGTCGGCTCAGCCACTGCGGTACTTGAACTGTTCGACCCGATCAATCATGTAAAACGTTTTTCAGGATCCACACTATTGACCACATCGGGCAGTATCGACTGGTATCAGCCAATCATCGACGCGTTTGGAGGAGGAGTCGAGGTCTATGAACGCGGTCCCAAGAGTGGAACTGACGCGGACAACATCGATGCCTGGCTTGCACAGACGTTCAACGTAGCACCGATGTCCAGATTCATCAGGGAATTCAGTAGCTCGTCACCCAGGTAAAATACGATTGATAAAATGTCGATTCTTCCTCGAAGCCATGTCATCCGCTATTTCAGTATTGTTTTGATACTTATACACCTGAAATTGGGAAACCGTTATGTCGAAAGTAATGATCTTTATTGATGGCACCTGGCTGTACGCGAATACGGCCAAACTAGCAGCCGACTACGGCAGGCCAGATCTGCAAATTGACTACGGTCTGCTGCCTGAAGCAGTGACCAGCCGCGTTCAGCAGCTACTGGGCGTAAACAGCGCCGACATCGTGCGAACGAACCTGTTCGCCAGCAGCCCGATCAACCATGATCCAAAGGACCGGGAACTGGTGCAGCGGCGAAATGACTTTTTCAGCATGCTCAAAGAGGAATATCACTACGAAGTTGACGTCTACCCGATTGACTTTCGTGGCAGGCGGATACGTTCGATTGACCGCGACCCGCTGGACAAGTTTGAGCCACGAGAGAAATGCGTCGACATTGCTCTGGCCACGTCGCTGTTGTATTACGCCGCGATCCCTGGCGCGTATGATATTGCCATCGTCATAGTTGGTGATCGGGACTACATTCCTGTCCTTCAACATGTCCGGAAACTGGCAAAACGGCTGTCGATCGTCAGTATTCGAGGCAGCTGTGCCCAGGAGTATGCGGATCCGGTGGATCATGCGAGAGTCAAGGACACCGACATCATCTGGCTCAACGACATGATCGGCGAAGTCGAACTCAAGTACGAACGCCGGCAGCTCGTTTGTCAGTCCGAATTTCATTCCGGCGATCGAAAAGTCTGGACCACTTACCGGCCGAGAAAAGGCCAACCATTTTTCTGCGACACCTGCAGACAGATGTACACGTCTCGAAACATGAATCAGAATGACTATGAACCCGCCGAGATCCACCACGCTGAAGTTTCGACAGCCTCGACCGCGCGTCTGTCCGGCTACATTTACGACATTAAAGATGACCGCCGGTACGGATTTATCCGGGCTTCCAATAGCGATGAGTATTTCTTTCACCTCGCTGATCTCGACAACTGCACCTGGTCGGATATCTCTGTGGGTGCCGAAATATCATTCGAAGAACAGAATCCGCCTTCGCAGGAGCGAGCCGGACATGCGAAAATGGTTCAAATTGAAGAAACGACCTCGTCCCCAACCTATGATCCTGATGTTGAAGAAGAGATTGAGCTTGACGAGTTTGACACGGTGTAGGAGCCAGTAGATTTCCTGAAACTATCCTAATACTAACGGGGAGGTAACGTTGAAGAGGATCGCCTATCTCGGGCCACCGGGCACATTCAGTGAAACAGCAGCAAAAATGGTTGCTGATCCGGACGACGTTCTCATCCCATTTTCGAGCTTTCCGGCTTTGATCTCCGCGGTTGAAACCTCGGTTGCTGACAGCGCAGTGCTGCCAATCGAAAATTCGCTTGAAGGCTCGGTGAGCACAACCCTTGATCTGTTGATACACGAGACCGAGTTACAGATCAATCAGGAGATGATCGTACCGGTTCAACACTGTCTTATTGGTTTACCGGAGGCGCAGATCACGGATATCACGATGGTTCATAGCCACCCTCAGGCTATTGGCCAGTGCAGGCGGTTCCTCCAACGGGTGCTTCCGGAAGCACATGAAAGCGCTGCCCTCAGCACGGCCGGGGCGGTAAAAGAAATCGTTCAGCGAGGTGATCCAGAGTGGGCGGCAATCGGTCCAGCACTCGCCGCCAGTGAATATGGCGGGGAGATTCTGGCACGCAACATCGAAGACAACCACAATAACGCTACCCGCTTCGTATCTCTCGCTGAGAGGGATCATGCGCCGACCGGTAAAGACAAGACATCACTCTGCGTCAGCATCCGGCAGAATCAGCCTGGCTCGCTCTATGCAGTTCTTGAAGAACTGGCGGCGGATAATTTTCAGATGACGAAACTGGAGAGCCGGCCTGCGAAAGAGATTCTTGGTCTCTATTACTTTCTCATCGACATTGAAGGTCACCGGCTAGATGAAAATTTAGCCCGCACACTGGAGCGAATGCGGGCTAAAACGGATATTTTCCAGATCTGGGGTTCCTACCCGCAATCACCGATCGACGGCCTTGACGAGGTAGATGCCTGAATCTACTGTGGACCGTTTTCACGCACCCAGGCTATATACTGATGGATGCCTTCCTCAAGCGATGTTGGCGGAACCCAACCGAAATCCTGGAGCAGCCGGTCGTTGCTTCGACGAGGACCATCCGGTTCTTCAGTTACGATGTAATTAGCCTCTTCGACCGGAACAACCCGATACTCCAGCTCTGGCCAGTGCCGTTGAAATGCCGCCAGCATTTCCCCGATTGAATAGTTGCGTCCACAGGTTATCGAGTACACATCATGGGGGAGATGCTTCGTCTCCCAGGCCCGCACGATACCTTCCGCGACATCCTCTGAATAGGTCCAATCATGGTGCGCGCCATTCAGTGTGTTGATCAAGATTGGCTCACCTGCCCAGGCAATCCGCAGGATCTCGCGTAGTTCGGTCGCGCCGGAATAGCCGGGAGTTACTCGCTCCATCGGACCGTAAACGCTGGCCGGGCGAACGGACACAACGTCAATATCAAAGAGTTCGCTGTATCGCTGGCAGAAACGCTCGCCAGTATGTTTGATAACGCCATAGAGCCCGGTGGCGAGGCTTACTGAATCTTCGTCCAGCACATCGACTCCATGCCCGGAACCCCAGGCAGCGCCAGATGACACTGAGACCATGCGGGTGATGCGAGGAATAGTTCGAAGCAACTCGAGGCAATTCACCGTTCCGCCAAGGTTTACATCAATAATCCTCGCTGGTTCTTCCATCTCTCGCTCGAGTCGTGGCGTGATCGCAGCAGCATTGATGATGGAATCTATCTGATAGTCTTCCGCAACCTGACGCAACTCGTCGCGGTTGCTCACATCTCCGGCAACGAACGTAACATTTCGAACCAGATCGCCCAGAAACGCTTGCAAATAGTCATCTGGATCCATCAGATCGAAGGAGATGACGTGCTCCCCGCGTTGTGCCAGCAATCGTAGTACGTGGCTCGGGAGCCAGCCATTTCCTCCGGTCAACAGTGTTGTCATTGATCAGCCTTTCCTTTGCCAAGAGTAAGGACCGGTAGAGAGTACACTACATCCGGCGGAGTAGAGGAGATGTATGGATCCGTTGCCAGTATTGATTCAAGACGGCCTGATCAGCGCTCGCCTCTGGATGCCAGTAGTCAAAGAGTGGCTCGATCCAGAAGCGCCGGTGCGCATTCGAAGACAGATCAACCTGACGGATGTTCGTGAGGTCGACCAGGTTGCCGTGGTTGACTCGATGTTTGCCAGCGCTTTGCTCCAGGATCACCTGATCGTTCCGAATGTCGCGCTTGCAAGCCGGGAAGTATCAGCGTTGAATTTTGTAACCGGGGATCGACCGGATGGCGTCGATGAGGTTGTCCTTTCAACGGTCAACGTCTCAATGACCGGGAGAGCCGTTGCTGAAACGGTCATTCCACAGTACTACGGCATCAGAATTCTCGAGTGGACCGATCAGCAACATACGGTTCAGGGAAACTATGCGGTAATAACGGAAGGCGACGAGGCTCTGGTTCAACTCCCGAACGATGCCTCCTATCATGAAGACCTTGGCCGCGCCTGGTTCTTGTTTACCGATGCGCCTCTGGTCAGCCATGTCTGTCTGGCTCCGGCTCGAATTGCAATGAACAAACCAGAAAGAGTTGTGGCAACGATAAGGCTTCTGGAAAACCTGCTTGATGCATCCGTGGAATATGCACGGGAATTGCGACGAAATCTCTCACGTGATCATGACATTGACCGAGAGCTCATTACCGAGATTCTGGCAGGTCAGACCACGCAACTGGGTGAGCAAGAAATTGCCGGACTGAGCACGCTGTATGTCCAGTCAGGTGTGATTCGCGACCCAGTAACGCTGCACAAATCGATCTGGTCCATCTCAGGTTGACTATTTGCCAATGCAAAATCGGCTGAATATTTCGTCCAGCACAGCTTCGCTCACATGCTCGCCGGTTATCTCACCGACGGCGTACAGGGCGATTCGGACGTCAACCGCCAGAAGATCAAGCGGTATTCCAGCTGTCAGGCCAATCTGAGCGGACTCCACAGATTCCAGCGCCCGCCGTAAAGCGTCGAGCTGGCGGCTGGTGACAAGCGCTGGCTGATCGACCGTCTGGGATTGCCCGGCCGCAACGTCATAGAGCAGCTCCATGAGCTCAGGTATGCCGGCGCCATGTTCGGCAGAAATCTCTATACAAGCGGCGGGTTGAAGACGACCGAGTTGATCGAGCAGTTCCCCGGCTGCCGGGAGATCGGATTTGTTGAGGGCAACGACAACTCCGGTCCCGCCGAGTCGGTCTTCAAGCAACCTGGCGACTGCAAAATCTTCAGGTTTAAGTGGCAGGGATCTATCAAGCACGAACAGGACGATTGAACTTGTTTCCAGCGCTTGCTGCGAACGTTCGACTCCAATTTTCTCGACGATATCAGCCGTTTCGGTTATGCCAGCCGTATCCAGCAATGTTGCTGGAATGCCATGAAGATTGATTGATTCGGAGATAATGTCACGCGTGGTCCCGGCAATTTCAGTGACAATTGCCCGGTCCGTTCCGAGCAAGGCATTCAGGAGACTCGACTTCCCGACATTTGGCCGCCCGACGATTGCGATCTGGATACCCTCCCGGTAGAGCAATCCAGCCTGGGCGGATTGCACAACTGCATCCAGCGAATCTCTTGCCACTGCGAGCGCTGACTTCAGATCGATATCTGGAATCTCATCATCTGGAAAATCAGCTGCCGCATCCAGGTACGCCAGGGTTTCGACAAGCATATCCCGGGCTGGTTGAAGATCAGCGGTAAGACGGCCCCGCAACTCATCCATGGCGAGTTCGAGGGACTTGCTCGTCTGTGCGGCAACGATGCTCGCAACTGCCTCAGCCTGAGAGAGGTCGATCCTTCCGTTGAGAAAAGCTCTGAGGGTGAACTCGCCCGGTTCGGCAATCCGGGCACCGGCTCGCAGACAGAGATCAAGCGTTTGCTGAACCGGAGCCAGGCCACCGTGGCAACTGATTTCAATGACTTCCTCACGGGTATAGGATTTCGGCGGCATCATCCGGACCAGCATCACCTCATCGATTTGCCTGCCAGTCGCTGGATCAACGATCGTGCCGTAGTAGAGACGGTGGCTTTCGATTGCTGATTCTTCGATTTGCTGGACACCAGCTCCTCGCCGGTAAATTTGTGTCGCGATACGCGGTGAATCTGGACCGCTCATGCGGACGATCCCGATGCCACCTTCGCCAGGCGGAGTGGAAATTGCGGCGATGGTGTCCAAATACATAGTGACTACCTGTTGAGCGCGATTAATTGCTCGGCATCTTCTCTGGTCGGGATGCCGGTTAACCCTTCCCGGGTTACCGAAAGTGCGGCCATGGCAGCCGCGTATCTCAGACTCTCAATTGTCGAGGATCCGGTGGCTCGCATTCGGAATAAGGTGGCGGCAAAGATGTCGCCCGCGCCGGTTGTATCGTCAACTCGTTGCCGGTAGTTAGGCGCTTCGATCGTCATTCCCCGGTCGATTGCCGTTGCTCCACTGCTGCCTCTGGTAACGACTGAAAGTCCATGACGACCGATTTTTTCGTATATTTCCCGGCCAGTCAGGTATTCTTCGGATGAAATCACCAGAGAGTTCGTACGTGCGATAAAATCCGGCGGCAATCTCAGTGGAGCAGGAGAGACTTTGCCGGAGCGTTCATGTTCCCACTGACGCATCCAACCTTGCGGAGTAATTCCTAAATAGCCAGGACCGAGCAAATTGATCTGCCGGGGGTCAACTTCCTGAGCAACTGGCGCAATGTGCAGGATACTCGCAGTGCGCCAGGCTGGAGGAAGCCCGTTCAGATCGATAACACCTGCCCAGGAGTGAAGTGTTTGCGAACGTCGACCAGCTACTTCGACGTTCGTAAAACAGGTTGACTCACGACTAGACTGCACGAGGAGATCAACCGAACCGGCAATTTCTTCCAGTTGATGCCGCAATTCAGCTGACAACCCGTCCAGATTGCCTCTCGTCAGAATTGCAGCATGACTGCCCAGCTTGGAAGCCGCCAGAGCTGCATAGAGAACGGAGCCACCAAGCATCTCGCCACCAGGCGTGCGGTCGATCGCAAAATGTCCAATGGTCACGAAATCAGGCGCTGACTGGGAACCCATTATCGAATACTTCGTCCTTGAATGACGAATGGTCGACCGTGCTTCATGCCGGAGAAATCGTTACCCTCCGGGAGTTGCCTTCACCGCTGGATTCGGTGGAAACATCATCATGATCCTGCAATGTCAGGTGAACGATCCGACGCTCATTTGGCGGCATCGGTTCGAGTGAAATCGGCCGGTTATTTCGCGCCACCTGTCTGCCAACCCGTTCAGCAAGACCGATCAGCGATTCCTCACGGCGAGTTCGGTAGCCTTCGACGTCAACAATCACCCGAACCCATTGATCGACTTCACGGTTTACCAGCAAATTGACAAGATATTGAATCTGGCTCAGATTTTCTCCACGCCGCCCGATCAACAACCCGAGATCCGGGCCATTAATGTCGATGAACACAGTCGGTGGATCATCAACTCCCACTGGCATCACAGACGGATTGTCGACTGCCATAACATCCGCATTGATTGCCATCAGATCAACCAGATCGCGAACCGTCGCCTTCGCGATCGCTTCGTATTCCTGCAGCACCTCATCTGAAACAGTTGATGGCCGCCGGGGAGCCGTTTGGCGTGGTGGAGCCTGACGCTGGTTGCGCTGTGACTTGCGGGAACGATTGCGACCGCCGGGTTGCCGGGTTGATGCCGGGCGACCTGCGGTTGTGCCGCTGGATGAAACTCCATCTTTGAGTGTGACCCGAATGAGAACTTCACCTTCGCCCCAGAAATCATCTTCAATTTCAGCGAGAATTTCGACATTGACATCTTCCTGCCGTGCGCCAAGTTGTTCAAGCGCTAGTCTGGTTGCTTCTTCCCGGGAACGCGCCTGAATTTCAACGCTCCTCATACTATCCATGCTGGACTTCCCGTACCTCTCACCTTTGCTGGATGTAAGTTGAAATCAACAACCCAGGACGTTTCAGACTGCATAAAGGTTACTTCTTATCTCGATCGTCCTGACCTGAGCCACCGCTTACCCCTTTTGATCTCCTGCGTCGATTGTGACCTTGTCTCTTAGCCCGCGAAGTTCCAGATACAACGACAACCCCATCATCCAGTTCGATGTCCGGCTCGACAATATCTGGCTCCAGGGACTGATCCGCTTTTGAAGATGAATTGGATTGACTGGCTTTGGCTGATTCCCGTGCCTGTTGTTTCGATTCCATAGAATCAGTCATGCGCTGCATCCAGCCCATGATACCGCCCGGTCGGGCTTGTTCACCGTCCACGACAACTTTCTTCTCAAGCTCCCGTTTACCACCCAACCGTCGATGTTCTGGCAGTTCAGGCAGCCACGGAAACCAGTCCAGCATCCCACCCCAGCCGTTGATCAGCCACTGCTGAATGACGGAATAGAGGCTCTGAACAACCCAGTACAGGACGACGCCTGCCGGGAAGTTCCAGCCAAAGATCACGACCATCAATGGCATAAAGTTCATCATCGTTTGCATCATCGCCTGCTGCGGATCGCGAACTTTACCTTGATTGGCGGGACGCATCATTCGCATCTGTACGAACTGAAAAACACCGGCAACAAGCGCCAGCGGAACAATGGTGAAGAAGATCAAATTGACTTTGTCCGGCTCAGCCAGATCGTTAATCCAGAGGAACGGTTGGGCCCACGGTCCCTGACCTGAATTCGAAAGTTCTCGAATTGAGAAGAAGAGAGCGAAAAAGATTGGCATCTGGATCAACATTGGTAGACAGCCACCGGCGGGGTTAACCCCATACTCCGAATAGAGCTTCATCGTCTCCTGGGAAACCCGCTGGCGGTCTTTGCCGTATTTCTTTTGTAACTCTTTGATTTTCGGCTGCAGTTCTTGCATGGCAGCCGTCGATCGGACGGATTTGACAGTGAGCGGTAGCAGTAGTGTTTTGATAATGATGGTAAATAGTACGATTGCCACGCCGCCATTACCGGTCAGGTCGCCTAACCAGCTAAGTACCGCTTCAATGTTGTTTTCGAACCAGTGCCAGATATCAAGAATCGGACCCAGAAAATCCACGAACGGGGAATCCTCTCAATAGCAACCGGGCTGTTTTGCAACCACCGGTCAGGAATGCAGGAGAAGTATCAAATCACGACACCAGGAACACGATATGTCCGGTGCTGTTCTACCATTATTTCAGTACCTGGCCACCAGAACTCCGTAAAGGCGTGCATGCCAGCTCATCGCATCTCTACACGCCATGATGTGCTGGAACCCTACCAAATTTTATCCGCATTTATCTTTACCTGACAGTCAATGATATTAGCCTGCTGGAGCAACAAGATTCGCCTGCTCCAGCGCTTGCCGCATCGAAGCGCAGACTTCTTGCATCTTCGTCTCAGCCGATACATTTGCTCGTGCAATAAACACGATATCAAAACCAGATTCTATTTCGGTGTGGAGAAGCCGGATCGATTCTCGCAGCAGACGCTTAGCCCGGTTTCGATGAACGGCGTTTCCGATTCTTCTCGCGGCAGCCACGCCGTATCGATTTGTCTCAAGTTGATTTGCGGCGACGATCGCGATCACGTGCCTACTACTCCAACTCCGCCCGTTTGCGCGTACTCGCTCGAAATCAACCGGACTCGTAAGACGCAGCTCACGGGCGATCATCGTTTTCCGAATCAGAAAATGTGGTCAAAGGTGCTCCAAGCAGTTTTGCTCTACAAAGAAAACCCACCCTATCCGGGTGGGTTTCCACAACGCTTAAGTGATCAAAGATGTCACTTCTTCTGGGTTGGTTTGTATTCCGTACTGACGGAGAGACTGTGTCGCCCTTTGCGCCTTCGGCTCGCCAGCACACGGCGGCCACCTTTGGTGCTCATCCGCTTCATAAATCCGTGCTCCCGTTTTCTGGGAATACGTTTTGGCTGATATGTACGTTTTGGCATTTGTTTTCCCCAATCGGTCAACACGTTATCTACATCGACAGCGCCCAGCAGGCAAACATTCTGCTGAACCATCCGAGATTTTATGTTGTTCATTGCTCACTGTCAAACTGGTGAACCTGGCTCGCTCACCATGTCAGGCGAACGCCGGTGCCTGCAAGACTACAAAAGTTGCTGCAGGCAATCGGAGACGGGCTGTTTATGCCTGAAACATGCTATCATTATCCCTAATATGTACGTACACAATTGACTGAAAGGAACAGTAATTGAACAACAAGGTTGTGCATTTTGAAATCGCAGGAGCAGACGGTGCGCGGTCTCAGAAATTCTATGCTGATCTATTCGATTGGGACGTCAATGTCGTAGAAGAGATGGGCAACTATGGTCTGGTGATGTCGCCTGAAGGCGAGCCGGGCATTGGTGGCGGAATCATGCAAACACCAACCGGCAACCCATATCTGACGATTTACGTCGAGGTGGCAGATCTCGAAGCAACGGTGGACAAAGCGGTTGCTCTTGGCGGCAACAAAATCATGGAACCTACACCCGTCCCTGGAGTAGGACTCGTTTCTATGGTTCTTGATCCCGACGGCAATTTGGTCGGAGTCCTCCAGCCGGAATAGCCCGCCCAACTTTTTACAGGAACCCTCGCCAGCCAGGCTCGGACAGACCTGGCTGGCGTTATCGCATGCGCCTGCCGGGGATAGTTGCCCGCCAATTCGGTTGGACGTAAGATCAGAATGCGGTTTTGCGCGGGAGATGGTCGTCTGCAACCCCGCTTTAGTTGGAGCACAACAGTGGAAAATCCTCAAGAACTACTGAGAGCAATGCAGTGGCGACTGGTTGGTCCGTTTCGTGGGGGTCGGGTAATCGCGGTTGCTGGAGATCCGGCAGATCCGCTCACTGCCTACTTCGGCGCTTGCTCGGGCGGGGTGTGGAAAACCATCGACGCGGGAGCAAGCTGGCGCTGTATTAGCGACGGCTACTTTCAAACAGCCTCAGTTGGGGCTATAGCAGTCGCAGATTCGGACAACAACATCATTTATGCCGGTATGGGCGAAGCCTGTATTCGCGGTAATGTCACCCACGGAGACGGTGTCTACCGATCTGACGATGCTGGCGACACCTGGGTCCACCGCGGATTGGAATCAACCCTACACATCTCCAGATTGAGAGTTGATCCTCACGACCCGGATCTTGTCTACGTTGCCGCCTTCGGACACGCATTTGGACCGCATCCGGACCGAGGTGTCTATCGTACCCGAGATGGCGGCCTCAACTGGGAAAAGACTCTCTATGTAAATGAGACGACCGGCGCATGCGATCTCTCGATGGATCCACGAAATCCACGGATACTTTATGCCGCCATGTGGGAAGCACAACGATCACCCTGGTCACTCGTCAGCGGCGGAGAAGGAAGCGGGATTTACAAAACAACCAACGGAGGCGATAGCTGGTCCAATTTAACAGATAATCCTGGCTTGCCATCCGGCATCAAAGGCCGAATCGGTATCGCTGTTTCACCGGCTAATCCGGACAGGGTCTGGGCGCTTATCGAAGCAGTTGATGGCGGCCTGTACCGGTCAGACAATGGCGGGAAAACCTGGATGAAGCTGACTGGAAACCCGGATCTGATGCAGCGCCCCTGGTACTACATGCATATCTTCGCTGACCCGAAAGACGCCAACACCGTCTACGTTTGCAACCTGAGAATGTGGAAATCGACCGATGGCGGGTCGACATTTTCACAGATGCCAACCCCGCACGGTGACAACCACGATTTGTGGATCGATCCGGAAAATCCTCGCCGTATGGTGCAGGGAAATGACGGCGGAGCCTGTGTGTCGCTCGATGCCGGAATCACCTGGTCAAGCATCTACAATCAGCCGACTGCCCAGTTCTATCACGTCACGACGGACACACAGTTTCCCTATCGGATCTACGGCGCGCAACAAGACAACACGACACTCTCGGTCCCAAGCTACTCCGACCGTGGACTGATCATGGCGGACGACACCTACCCGGTCGGCGGCAGTGAAAGTGGCTATATTGCCGTCAGGCCTGACAACCCGAACATCATTTATGCAGGCGGATACGCGTCCCGCATGACTCGCTACGATCACGCCAGCCGTCAACAGGTTGATACCACAGTCTGGCCGGACGATCCGATCGGCTACGGCGCGGACTCGATGAAATACCGCTTTCAATGGACCTTCCCGATCATGCTCTCACCACACGATCCGGATGTGCTGTACGTTACTGGGAATCACGTGCATCGCTCGGTTTCTGGCGGTCAGCAATTTGAGGTTGTCAGCCCGGATCTTACCCGTGGCGATCCGGAAACGTTGTTGCCGTCAGGCGGTGAGATCACCAAAGACAACGTCAGCACCGAATATTACGCAACGATTTTTGCATTCACTGAATCTCCGGTTACCAGAGGAGTGCTCTGGACCGGTTCAGACGATGGCTTGATCAACGTCTCACGGGATGGTGGAGACTCATGGTCTGATGTGACGCCGCAGGTCCTTCCTGACTGGACGTTGATCAGTATTATTGAGGCTTCCCCGCACGACGAAGCTACCGCCTATGTAGCCGCAACCCGCTACAAACTGGATGATTTCACACCCTATCTCATCCGAACGACTGATTTCGGCGCTACCTGGGAACTCATCACAAACGGGATCCATGACAATGATTTCACGCGGGTCATTCGAGAAGATCCGGTCGTGCCCGGCCTGCTATACGCTGGCACGGAATCTGGCGTTTACATCTCCTGGGACAATGGTGACAACTGGAGCAGAATTGAACACAGCAATCTGCCAGTGGTTCCCATCCACGATATGGTCGTTCACGATAGCGACCTGATTCTTGCCACTCACGGGCGCTCCTTCTGGTGCCTGGACGATCTATCGCCTGTTCGCAACTGGCCGGATATTGATCAGAGCGTCTCCGGCTCGCTCTTTCCCGTTCGCCCGGCGGTCCGGACTATCCCTGAATCGCAATATCCAGCTGGCGACGCCGTCGGCTACAAAACGTATCTGTCGGCTGGCGGAAATCAGGCGCTCGGAATAATCGAACGAGACGATGATGATGAGATCATTGTCAATCCGCTCAATGCCGGCTCCAACCCACCAGGTGGAGTCATTGTCAACTACTGGCTTAGCGATGCAGCTCCGGAAGAAGTAACGATCAGCTTCCATGACCCAACTGGCGAGACCATCAGAACGTTCTCCAGTGACGACGACATTGACCGCGGACAGAAAGTCCGCTCTACTCCGGGTTTTCATCGATTTGTCTGGGATATGCGGTATCCGGATGCGCGGAAGATCGGCAACGATCCGACACTATCCGCCTACTGGGGTGGCAGCGGTATCGGACCAGTGGCTGTACCAGGTCTGTATGAGGTCCGGCTAAATACTGGCGATCATTCCACCAGCCAGCAGTTCAGTATCCTGGCCGATCCACGTATTTCCGCCAGTCAGGACGACTTGCAAGCACAGTTCGATCTGCTGCAGGACATTCGCAACAGCATCGATCTCATTCACGAAACGGTCCTCAAGAGCCGGAACATGCGGGCTCAGATCGAGTCGTGGGAAAATCGGCTTCAAGAATCGAACTACGAAAATCTCGCAAATCAAGCGAACGAGGTCGCGAAATCCTTGCGGGCGGCAGAGGATGAACTGGTCGAAGCCCGGAGTTCGGGGGCGGCAGACATTTTCAATTATCCACCGAAACTCAACCGGAAATTCGCGTCGCTACAGAGCACGGTAGCCTACGGTGATTCCAGACCACCCGATCAGAGCTACGAGGTGTATCAGGATCTTCATGACAAAGCGGAGCGATACATCAACGACTTGAACACGGTAATCGAGAAAGAGATCGGAGCCTTGAATCTCTCGATAGCGGAAGCTGACGTCGATCCGATTGGATAACTGGTCATGCCGAATAAAAATCCTGGCTACGAATAGTGTCGGAGACGAACCGACCGATTACAGACAGGCGTCTGCTCCGGATGTATGGGGTGCTGGCCAGACGCCAACCCGACGTTTCGGTTGTCATCGAGAACGTTCATGATCCGCACAATGTCAGCGCTGTATTCCGATCTTGCGATGCGGTCGGAGCCGCAAACGGCTACCTGTTGTACGATCAGGAAGAATTTCCGAGGCTTCACAAAGGTGTAGCCGCCAGCGCCCAGCGGTGGCTGGATATCGAAAGATTTGATGATGTCGAATCATGCTATGCTAGGATACGACGCGGTGGCGCAACGATCTACGCTACAAGCATTAGACCCGGCACAGTTGCACCCCAGGATCTCGATCTGACAGCACCTTGTGCTTTCGTCTTTGGCAACGAGTCGAGAGGCGTCTCGGAACCGCTGATCAAGCAAGCGGATCAGACGGTGATGATTCCAATGGTCGGAATGGTCGAATCGCTCAACATCTCCGTGGCCGCTGCGGTGATTCTCTACGAGATGTTCCGTCAACGGACTCTGGCGGGAATGTACCGTGATCCACGGCTACCACCTGATGAAATTGATCGTCGGCTGCGTGGATGGTTGGAGCGAGAAGGACGTGATCCCGCTGCGGCTGACCGGCTTCCGTCCCTGGCAGGAGTTGAAGTTCCCCGTCCCTCCAACCGTTACACCGACTCTCGCCAAAATTCAGACTATATCCGGGCTGAAAACAGGCAGACGAATCCTCTTTGAGTCGGCTTCGATTGGACCGGTGGTATAGTTCGCATCGCAAGTCTGCCGGTGAAAATCCGTTGCGGCGATCCGCCGTGTATGCCAACAAAAGGCGATAGCAGCAACTGCTGCATTTCCATTTCCTGGAGATAGTGAAAATTGATGCAGATAGAACAAATTGCCGAACTGGGACGACGAATCATTGACAATGTCGAAACCGTCATCGTCGGCAAACGCCGTGAAACGGAATTAGTCATGGTCGCCATGCTCAGCAATGGCCATGTATTACTGGAAGATGTGCCTGGTGTGGGCAAAACAATGCTGGCCCGGAGCATCGCGCTATCGATCGGTGGCTCCTTCAAACGAATCCAGTTCACGCCAGACCTGCTTCCGTCTGATATATCCGGGTTGAGCTATTTCAATCAGAAACTCGGCGATTTTGAGTTCCGGGCCGGTCCAGTATTCACCAACCTCTTGCTCGCCGATGAGATAAACCGGGCGACACCGCGCACCCAGTCGGCGCTGCTGGAAGCAATGGAGGAGAGGACGGTGACGATCGAAGGCCAGACGATGGAGCTTCCAAACCCCTTCCTTGTGCTAGCAACCGAAAACCCGATCGAGTTGGAAGGGACGTTTCCGCTGCCCGAAGCGCAACTCGACCGGTTTCTCCTCAAACTGGAAATCGGCTATCCGAATGCCGAACAAGAAGAGGAAATGCTCCTGCGGCTGCAGCTCGATCATCCGATAAACACTATTTCTCCTGTTGCCTCTACGGATGAACTCACTCAGGCAGTCGTCGCTGTCCGTTCAGTACACGTGGAGCCGGAAGTGCGCTCCTATATTGCAGCGGTAACAAGGGCGACGAGAGAAGATTCAACAGTTGAGCTTGGTGTAAGCCCACGCGGTACCCTGGCGCTGTTCCGGGCGTCGCAATCGTTCGCAGCAATTCAGGGCCGCAACTACGTCGAACCCGATGATGTAAAAGCGGTCAGCAGGCCAGTGTTGTCTCACCGCATCTTGCTCAGCCCTGACGCCAGACTACGCGGTCGGACGGTCAACCATATCATCAACGATATTCTGGAAAAGGTGCTCGTTCCGGTCGAGCAACTCACCTAGTCGAGCCTAGCCATGTCAATCGCCCGCCGCCTTGGAAAATCCAGATCCATGTTCTTCAACGCCTACTGGCTCTGGGGCGCAGGTCTTCTGGTGCTCATCGGCATGATCACCAGAGAGCGAGCACTTTCACTACTGGGTCTGCTAACGATCATCACCGCCGGAGGCGCCTGGCTATGGTCCCGCTATTCCCTTGATAATCTGGAGTACAGCCGCAGGCTTTCCGACGATCGGTTGTTCACCGGCGAGAGACTAACCATGCATGTGACTCTGATTAATAGAAAATTCTTGCCCCTTGCCTGGTGCGAAATTGAGGATGAAGTGGCGGACCGCCTCAGAATCATCGATCGTCTGGTCCTGCCAAGCGGAATACCGGGCGTGGCGATGCTACGCATCACCACCTCTATGCGGTGGTTCGAGCGGGCTACCTGGCCTATCGTCGTCGAATGCCGGGCACGTGGGGTCTATTCGCTCGGACCAGTCACCTTGCGGTCGGGTGATCTCTTTGGGTTTTTCAACCGGCGGCATACATTCAATGACGTTGCGAAAGTCATCGTCTACCCGAAAATCGCGCAACTTGATGAAATCAGCATTCCGCCGCGCCACCTGTTTGGCGATCAGCGAATTCGACGACAGATTCTCACCGACCCCTCCAGAACTGTCGGCATTCGCGACTATCGCCCTGAAGACTCAATTCGGCATATTCACTGGAAAGCGACTGCCAGAATGCAGTCGCTGCAAACGAAAGTATTTGATCCGACCACAACCACACAGTTCGGCGTATTCCTGAATCTGGATACCTTCGAACGCTACTGGGAAGGCGTCGATCACGACCGCGCAGAAGGAGCCATCGTCGTTGCGGCGACCGTCGCTTCAAAAGCTATCGATGAGGAATACGCGGTCGGGCTATATGCAAACGGGGTCGTTTCAGGTTCTGACCAGGCATTACGGGTCAAGCCCAGCAGGTCGACAAGTCAACAAGAGGAAATACTTACTGGACTTGCAAAACTCTCGCCAGTAGCGTCCGTCAACTTTCCTTCTATTCTGCGAGCCGAAACAAGCCGTTTCCCGGTCGGAAGCACTATCGTCATAATTACCGCGTTGATGACCAACGCTATCGCGTCAATACTTGAGCAGCTCGTAACCGAGGGGCACGAGATTGTCGTCATCACCATTGGTCAGATTGAACTCCCATCGTTGCGGCGGGTCAGATCGTTCTCGGTCGACATGCAACGTCTGAAACCCTATATCCCGGAGAATATTCAGTATGTGATGCGGATGCCTAGTTCCCCGGTTCCACCGCTCGACATAGATTCAAAGGATGATTGATTGTGTCAGAGGCCGACCGAACCAACGAACAAGCAGATCAGACAACGCCTACCGGTTTGCTTGAGGTTGTCCGCCATCTGGACTGGCGCGACGAGAGTCTGGCTATAGCAATCATCATCGCCGAATCGTTCCTGGTCTGGCTGGTCGCCAGTCTGCTCCTGATGACCAACGGCGAACGGGAAGGGTACCCGTTCTGGATCATCGCCATGCTAATGCTCGTCCCGTACTTCATTCTCCATATTCTTGAAGCCTGGCGAGTGTTCAGCCCGGACTTTGAGATCATCATCGGGGTTTCAATCGTATTTTTCACCCTTGTCGCAATTAAATTTGCAAGCTTCCCGGACATCCCGGTCTGGGATCCGCTGTGGCTGCAGGACACAGCGAGATCGATCACCTTTCTCGATAACTCCGAATCCCGGGCCGTTTGGGGATCCATGATAGTAGCCGGCTATGGTTGGTGGCGAGCCAGGTTCCGGGAGGAACCTTCGATTGACAGCGCCTACACAATGTTGCGCTGGGGTTCGCTGGCACTGGCAATAATCCTGGTGGTCATCTTCGCCGGCGCGCCGGATGAAGCAGAAGTACGTACCTATCTCAGCATAGGAACAATCGGCTTTTTCGTCGCCTCGCTGAGTTCCATCGGGCTCGCTCGTTTAAAACTTGAAGGGTTCCGAACCGCCGAACCACTTGGACCACGCTGGCTGGCCACCTTTGTTATGCCAATTCTGGCGGTCGTGCTGGTCGGGATACTGGCGGCCGGGATATTTTCCCGGCGATTCTACGAGACAGTGCTCTGGCTCCTTACTCCGGTGTTTTTCATACTCCAGATCGTTTTTCAAATCATCATCATTATCATCGCCGTGCTGGCTTTTCTCATTCTGACTCCGATATTCTGGCTGCTCGGCGACCGGTCGGTTGTCATCCCATCCGTGGCGCCAACGGCGACGATTATCGGTGAGAGCGGCGAGCAGACCATCAGCGAACCGGATCCATTTCAACTCCCGGAACCGCTCAGATACCTCATTGCCGCAATATTTTTATTTGTCATCATCTCAGCCCTTGCCAAATTCTTCTTTCGGCGGCGTGGACGGCAACGGGAGTCAACTCAGGAGCTTCGTGAATCGGTACTGGACTGGGGTGATCTCCTCGATTCCGCGGCAAATCGATTGAAGAATTTGCTCAAACGAAAACCAAAATTTGATCCATTTGCCTCATTGCGCGGTCTGCCTGAATGGCGATTCACCATTCAAATACGCGAGTACTACATCAATTTGCAGCATCGGGGCGAAGAAGCGGGTAGACCGCGAGAAACGGACGAGACAGCGGAAGAGTACCGCCCTCAGATTGGTAAACGATTCACTGAAGAAAAAATTATTCCTGAAGAGGTCGATCAACTGACTACGATATACAGGAAAACGCGCTACAGTGGGCGTCCTGCCTCCGAGCAAGAGGCAGTTGAAGCTGGCGCTGCCTGGAGATCGATTGAGCGGGCGCACATAAAACCGGTTGACGAAACATGAGCGAACAACGAATCACACTACCGGTGCCCTTGCCAGCGGACGCCCCAGCTGCAATCTATGTGCACATTCCATTCTGTTCGCATGTGTGTCCCTACTGTGACTTCAATACCTATTCTGGAAAAGACGATCTCATTCCTGCCTACATAGATGCAGTCGTCGAGGAGATCGAGCTTACTTCACGAATGATAAAAAGCAATGGCCCCGCTCCCTCCCTTTTCATCGGCGGAGGAACACCTTCACTCGTACCGGCCTCCGACATTGGACGGATTGTGGATACTTGTCGCAACTACCTTGAACTTTCGGCCGAAGCCGAGATCACGCTTGAGGCAAATCCGGAATCGCTTGATGTTGAGTATCTGACGGCGCTTCGACTGGCCGGTGTGAACCGGCTATCAATCGGAATCCAGTCTCAGCAACGAGCTGGATTGCGTGTCCTCGGGAGGGGACACAAGTCACTGCAAGCCCACGAAGCCTACATTGCCGCACGGAGTGCGGGATTCGACAATATAAGCCTGGATTTCATCTTTGGCTGGCCCGGCCAATCATTGCAGGATTGGATTGATGATCTTGAAATCATGTTGGACTGGCAACCCGAACATCTGTCGCTCTACTCGTTGATCATTGAGGATGAAACACCGATGCAGGTAGCCGTTCGCCAGCAGATCCTCACACCGGTAGATGACGACACTGTCGCCGATTACTATCTTGAGAGTGAGCGCAGGCTTTCTGATGCGTGCTGGTCGCACTATGAGATTGCAAACTGGGCCAGGAAACCTGGATTCCGGTCGGTACACAACCAGTATTACTGGCAAAATGGCTCATATTACGGTATCGGTGCAGGCGCCCATAGCTATCTCGCGGGTTTACGTGGAAGCAATATCCTGACACCTGAACACTATATCGATGCGGTCCGCCAGGGCAGGCGTCCGATTATCCATGCCGAAAGCATCGATTCCCGCACCGCAGCAGCCGAAACGATGATGCTTGGGTTGCGATTGCTGCAAGACGGAGTCATTCTTCGAGATTTTCACAACCGTCATGGATTCAGCCTGCTGGATGTCTATGGTGACCGAATGCGACAGTACGAATCACTGGAGCTCATGACGGTAGACGAAAACACTGTTCGACTCACCCCGGCTGGCGCTCTGGTGTCCAACGCGCTTCTTGCCGAATTTCTTGATGATTAACCGGCGTCCGTCTGAAAGCTTCCAACAGATAGAATCGCTCGTCAGTGAGTCTACCTGCACCGCCGCCTTTGACGTTCACTTCCCGGTCAAGAGTGTTATCGTTGACTTTCCTAGCTTTGAGATCTGCCTGACTGACGAAAAACAGTTGCAACTGATGACAACCGATAGAGGACACGATGGTGTCAGAGAAGACTTCCGCCCGCGTCCAGCAAACATTTGTCCACGGATTGCCACTCGGAGGGTATCTCGACGATCTTATTGAAATCCGGAACCAGTCCGATATCGATCTCTGCCTTGCGGCTGAACGGTCGCTCAAAACGCTTGACCGATTTTTAAGTGATCTGGCGGTATCGCTGGGGATGCCGCATAACCTCCCAAGTATGGGTGATTCGATTCGTTTCCTGGAGCAGATGGGCGGGCTGGCTCAGGCAATTGGCGTTCGGGCGGAACGGTTTCGCAACACTCGCAATGCGCTCGCCCACAACCCGGATCTAACCCTGCGGCCCGATGCGGCTGTTCGCATCCTCGACGGAGTCGAAAAAATCATCCGGCTGGCTGCTGGTTCGGCTTACGACATGTCCCGCCGCCCACCGATAACCGTGCCTCTATCCGCGCTGGTAACCGAAGCTAGAGCCATGCTACTGCAGCACGGAGTCCGTCAGATCGTCGTCGTGAACCAGCGCAACAAACTGGTTGATCTGATTACCTACCGGGATATCGTGGTTGTCGAGTCCATTCTCGATATTGATGGTGACGGCGATAGTACCCGGGTGGAAGAAGCCATCTCAACTCGTGACGAGCGGGCAGCTGCTCCGGTTGGCCGCTCCCGCACCTATCGCGATGTTGTCGAAGCGCTGCATGATGAACGCATATCCGCTGCGGTTGTCACCGAAAATGGCAAATTCGGTGAAGCTCCGCTTGGAGTTATCACCCGTGGCGATATTTTGAGACTCCGGTAGTTGTTTCACGCACAAACTTAAGACGAATAACGCATCAAAACATTGAATTGGAGTGCATATGGCAAATAACCGTCGCCGGCTGCGCCGTCACCCGACCTGGGAACCGGATGAAATCCTCCCGCCGAACTTGAACCTGAACCGCGCGACCAGACTCGGTCGTCCAACCGAAGATGAGGTGCTATTCGAAAGCGACCGCATGATCCGGGATGACACTGAGTTTTTGCACACTGACCCCTGGCGGGTATTGCGGATCATGAGCGAATTCGTTGACGGGTTCGACACGCTGGCAGAAGTCTCCCCAGCGGTCACAATCTTTGGTTCAGCCAGGACGCCGGTAGATCATCCCATGTATACCGCTGCCCGTGACCTAGCCAGTAAGCTGGTTGCGAACGGGTTCGCGATAATCACCGGTGGTGGCCCGGGCATCATGGAGGCTGGAAATCGCGGAGCGATCGATGCCGGTGGAACGTCAGTCGGTTGCAATATCGAGCTTCCGTTCGAGCAAGGCACCAACCCGTATGTTGAGATATCCGTAGATTTTCGATACTTCTTCGTAAGAAAAACCATGTTTCTGAAGTATGCCGAAGCCTCCGTCATTTTCCCTGGTGGATTTGGAACGCTTGATGAACTCTTCGAGTCTTTGACTCTGGTACAAACTGCCAAAGTACACAACTTTCCAATCGTCTTGTTCAATAATGAATACTGGTCAGGGCTTATAGACTGGGTTCGCGATACCATGCTCGAAGCAGGCAACATCAAAGAAGTCGACCTGGATCTCATGCTCATCACCGACTCCTGTTCCGAAGCTTGTGACTATATCGTCCAACACTACAAGGAGAATGTTAGCGGCGAACCTGACACTTGATCAAAAGATGAGCGCAGGCCTGCATATCTGGCAGGGGTGAATGTACAATCCCGCGGACCTTGTGGTCTTGACATGACCACTTTAGCGCTACGGACTTTCTCTGGTTGGGAGTGTCAGAAAGCTATTGTTTAAGGATTACCACTTGAGTCGGTTGAGCAGAAACCTATCAGCTGCAATTCTGCTATCCATGCTGCTGACAACCTTTGCCTGGCTTCCCACAGCGGCAGTGAGCCAACCTCCCGAAATCAACAGCAGGGAGTTGATCGTTCACTTCGCCAACCCTCATGACGCTGAAAGTCTTGACGGCCGGCAGCTGGGTCTCGGCATGGTACTCACGACCTATGACTCTCGTGCCGAGGCGGCACTTGCTTATTCACGGTTTCAGCATCAATCGAATGTCATTTCCGTTGAAGAGAACCGATTTGTCCAACTTGCCTGGGCGCCGGTCGACGAGGCTGACTATGAGCAGCAGCGTGAGTGGGTAGAACAGATTAACTTACCGACGGCGTGGAATATTACCACCGGCAGCCAGATGATCATCGTTGCCACTATAGATAGCGGCGCAAGTCCAACTCACCCTGACCTGCAAGACCGGCTGGTCCCGGGCTACAACGCGGTTGACGGCAGCACCAACACAGCCGACGTCGATGGTCATGGCACGCACATCGCCGGGATCATCGCCGCCAACGGCAGCAACGGAGTCGGGACTGCCGGAGCGGCGATGGATGTTCGGGTGATGCCAATACAGGTCGTTGAGCAAAACCGTGGTATTTCAAACGCTTCTATCGCAGCCGGTGTTAACTGGGCGGTCGACCATGGCGCGGATGTTATCAATATCAGCATCGGCGATAGTCATGCATCGACCGTGGTTCACTCAGCCATCATACATGCCCATGAGCTTGGCATTCCTGTCATAAGTTCTTCAGGGAACTACCCCAACACCATATCATATCCTGCCAGCCACCCGGAGGTAATTTCAGTTGCATCCCTTGACAACGAGGGTAACAAGTCAGGCTTTTCATCCGTCATCTCCAAGGTCGATGTAGCAGCGCCTGGGGAAAACATTTTTTCTCCAGCCTGGAATAGCACCGACGGCGACCACTGGTCGACAAAGATAAATGCCACCCGGAATGTTACCGGCACCTCGTTCTCGGCGGCGATCGTCAGCGGTCTCGTCGCTCTGGTGCGGTCGGTCAATGTCAATCTGAGCCCTGATGAGATCAAGGCCGTGTTGACCAGCACTGCCACAGATTCAGGAGATCCGGGCAACGAAGCCGGGGTCGGCGCTGGGCAGGTCGATGCTGAAGCAGCATTGCGGGCAACCGCGTTTGTCGCAATGCACAATACCTGGTATCCGGCTGATTTTCCGGTAGCTTCCGGTCAGATTTCCCGAACCTGGCTATGGGGAGTTGATCCGCCGACGTACTACGCCTATGAAACCTATGACGAAGCGCAGCATGATACCCGGCTCGTCTACTATTACGACAAGAGCCGCATGGAGATCACCGATCCGCTCGGAGACCCATCGGCGGTCTGGTATGTCACCAACGGCCTCCTGGTCGTCGAGCTCATCAGCGGTGAACTGCAGACGGGAGATGACCGATTTGAGGAGCATCAACCGGCTGCCGTGAATATAGCTGGCGACCCTGATGACAGCCTTGGACCTACCTACGCTACGTTCGAAAATGTGCTCAATGCGCCACCTCTACCGGAAGGACTGGCGATCTCCCAGACTATCTCGCGAACGGGCGAGGTCGGCGATGACAGCCATTATGCCGTCCATAACGTCACTTCGACGCACCTCGAACCTGTCACCAATCATCGGGTGGCAAGTGTTTTCTGGGACTACCTCAACTCGACCGGACCGATTGCCCAGGGAGAAATTCTCATTGATGGCCAGCTATTCGATCCCTGGTTCTACGCAACCGGATTGCCAATTACTGAGCCATACTGGGCGCAGGTCAAAGTCGCCGATGTCATTCAGGATGTCCTGATTCAGTGTTTTGAGCGCCGCTGCCTGACCTATACACCTGCGAATGCTGAAGGCTGGCAGGTCGAGATGGGCAACGTCGGGATGCACTATCACACCTGGCGTTATGACGAAGACGACGGGAACGGTGGTGAGCCTCCGGAGCCGCCAACGGGCTATCCGGATGAAGGAATAACGTTTTACCAGACCGACTTCAACGACTGGCCAAGCGAGGTATTCGAGGAAGGCACCAGTTTTCCTGCGAACGGCGGCTATCACATCCGGGTAACGGAACAGGATAGTTTCATCCCTCAGCTCGCCAGTGATGTCGATGTCAAAGATTTCAGCGCCAGCGTCACCATCCAGAGCATCAGCGGCATCTCCTTTTCCCAGGGATGTCTGGCTTACCGCGTTGCAGAGGAGTTCACGAAGAACTACGCGTTCTGCCTCGCTGGCAACGGAGAGGCTACGGCGTTCTATGAGCAGGAGGATGGCAACGGCGGCACAGAGGTAACCCCACTCATCGCTCCACAGCTGGTGGTCAGCCCGGAAGCAGTGCTAGGCGGTGTTTCCCTCAAGGTCATCGCCAAAGGCAACGAGATGTGGTTCTTCGTCGATGACGTCAACATTGGTGTGGCAAGTCATGAAGGACCAGATTTTGGATCAGTTGGCGTCTACGTACACAATATCAACGGCGGCACGGCCGAATTCAAGTTCCTGGATCTTGTGCTCCGCTTCGTCAGTTGATTCGAACGAACGCGAAACCCGTTGCTAGCTTCCAACTTGCGTCCTGGTTATCTGTTCGATCCGTTCAGAGCTGTACCCAAGCTCCGTCAGCACATCGACCGAATGCCGGCCAAGTAGCGCTGGAGCAGATCGAATTGACGGTGGTGTCTTCGACAGCTGATAGGGAAAACCTGTGGTCGGGATCTCGCCGAGTGTCTCGTGAATCATCGGCAGCTCCATCTGTAAGTGCTGGGATTGGACGTCATTGAACACCTCAGGCAACGTCGATATTGGTCCGGCTGGCACGCTTGCTTGCTCAAGCGCTTCAAGTAGCTGCTTGGATGTCCAGGATGACAGGCCTTCCTCAATCAGTCCGATCAACTCTTGTAGATTCGTGATACGTCCTTCGTTGGTTGAAAACACAGGATCGGTGCCAAGAGCATCGAGGCTGGTCGCCGATGTGAATCTCCGCCAGAGCGCATCGTTGCCGATGGCAACATTCACCATCCCGTCGCTAACCGCTACCGGCTGATAGGGTCCGACAATCGGGTGAGCGTTCCAGGTGCTTTCAGGTTGCTGGCGTGTCGCGAAGAAGATGGCAGCCTGGTAGGAGAGCAATGCAATCTGTCCACCAAGCATTGTCGTGTCGATAAACTGACCTTCACCGGACTGTTCTCGGTGAAAGAGCGCGGAAGATATGGCAAACGCGGCAAACATGCCACATGCGATATCCGCGATTGGGACGCCCATTTTCGTCGGTTGTCCAGGCGGACCTGTCACACTCATCATGCCACTCATACCCTGGATGATCAGATCGTAGGCTGGCTGGTTCGAGCTTGGCCCGGTCTGTCCGAAACCTGAGATCGAACAAAAGATCAACTCGGGTTTGCGCTCCAGGACAACTTCTGGACTGAACCCCAGCCGCGCTATCGTGCCGGGAGAAAAGTTCTCGACCAGGACATCGGCTTGCTCGATCAACTTCCAGAGCACCTCGATACCATCTTCGGTCTTCAAATCGAGAGCGATCGATCGTTTGTTGCGATTCACTGACAGAAAATACGCCGATTCGCGTTCTACTCCGGGTTGCTCAACGAACGGAGGTCCCCAGATACGGGTATCATCTCCGACGCCGGGACGTTCAACTTTAATGATGTCGGCCCCCATATCGCCCAGCATCATTGTGCAATACGGGCCAGACATGACCCTCGTCAGATCGACGACTCGAACGCCATGCAGCGGCCCCTTTTGATCTTCGCTCACTCGCCAGCGTCTCCCCATGTGTTCCAAATAACTCTCGACACTTCCTGCATCGCTGTCACTCCAGCCCGTTCATCCTCAAGGCATTTGGAAAATATCGCAATGACGTAGGGTTCTTCTGCGTAAACAATGCCAGCATCATTTCTGACTCCTTTGAACGAACCCGTCTTGTGGGCCACCTCAACATTTTCAGGTAGACCACCGGGAATGCGTTCATTGAATTGCTGACGCTTCATAATTCCAAGCACCGCTTCGCGTGAAGTGTCTGAGAGTCCGACGCCCAGTTCAATAGTTTCACAGAGGGCAGCCATCTGATCTGGCGGGCTCAAGTCGTTGCCCGAGCCTTCCTCGTCCTGCCAGGCTAACCCATCAGGATCAAACTCCCCAGCCCTGGCTCGTTCCCGGAACATCTCATAGGTATGCTCTGGATTGGCTGGATCCATACCGACCAGCGTATAGACGATGTGCTTGCAATCGAGCGGTACCCGGATACGGTGTAATCCCAACTCATCCAGGTCGGCATGGATGCGACGAGGATCTACCCTGGCATGCAGAATATCTGTCGCTTCGTTGTCACTCACAATCGTCATGAGCGTTGCCAGGTCGATAATCGTCGGCGCAAGTCCAGGCTGCAGGTACTGAAGCACTCCTGATCCCGGCACGCGTAGCTCTTCTGTAATCTCGATGCGCTCATAGGGGGAAATCTCACCAGCGTCAATTTGCCGGTAGAGGGAATACAAAATCGGAATTTTGAAAGTACTGGCAGTTGGATAAAGGACGTTTGCATTGACCCCAATCTGTTCATCTCGCCGTCCGACGGGCCAGGCAGCAACTCCCATACTTCCGTCTACTTCAGCAATAATCTCACCTAGCTTCGTCTGCGCGGCTTCACGTGTGTATGTCACAGGCAACTCGTCCTTTTTTGTCTGCCAGTCGTAACTCGCTTGAGTTAATCTAAACCGAGCTGGCAGATACCGTATAATACCCGTACGGGTTTGGCATGGCACATCGTTACTAATGCAATGCCAGGCTAAACTCGGTAACACGGTGTGATTCCTGTATTCACTTGATAGTCAGCAGCACGCCGTGCCGGGGTGATCAAGCGATCATCTTTGTAAAAATTCAGCAGGATGGAAGCGACGATGCGTCGTAACGGACGACGTTCGCGCTCCAATTTTGCGTCCGAAACAGCACAAACCAGCAAGGAGGTTCGCTACCACAAGCCTCAGCCGGAAGAAGGCATCGACCTTGGTTGTGTGATGCTGAGCAACATCCGCTACTACATCAAAGATCCGTCTGCACGAGTTCCAATGCGTTGTGCGCTTGGATTTGCGATAAAAAATGATGAAGATCTTTGTAAATGTATGGAGGCAAGTGGTCCCGAAAGTTGCTGGCAGGAGACTTCAGGATGGACGGTAGTTCCTCTGCAAGTAGACCAGACTCCGAACGGAGACCAGTCGAGCCAGGCGGCACAAACCAGCCGACCGCAAAGGAACGGATCATCGAACGATTCCAGGACCAGCCCGCGGCCAAACAAACGCCGCCGGAGGAAAAAGACCTCGGCTTCCTGATCCAGTCGTTCTTTCCAGATTAATCAGGACGCGAAGTTGACGCGACTAGAGATTGCCGGCGAGATGTTCTCGCCGGCATTTTCGTGTCTCCACAACCGTCAAATGTGGTCTACAATCTGCCTGGTTTCGGACGTATGCCTCTATGTCTCCTGATCGTGAAAGGTCGCAGTGAATGCCCAAACGAATGAGCGGATCGCCAGCTCAGGTGTCCATAACGTTTTCAGAAGATCCAGCCGTCTCCATTGCAACCGACGCACTTTTGCTGGCCATTCCAGGAGTTCAGGGGGACTGGACAGGCAACCTCGCTGAAGTAGACGCCGCCATGGGCGGTCAGTTACAAATTGCGCTTCAGGCTGAAGGATTCAAAGGCGCGGTTGGTTCAACTTCCGTCATTCCAACCCTCGGAATAATTCCAGCCAGGAGAATCATCGCGCTGGGGCTTCCGGACAACACCACTGACGTCGAGGAAATTCGCAAAGCGTATGCAGCAGCGGCTACAGCGGCTCGAAATGCAAAGGCGACCTCAATTGCCGTAGTCACACCTGAATGCGATCTTGATGAGACCACCAGTTTTCGTGCCATCGTAGAAGGCATACTCCTGGCACTCTACGATTTTAAAGATTATCTGTCTGGCGAAGTCGAGCGTGTGCCGGTGGAGAGCGCGGTATTGCTCGCACCCGAGACTGACGCCGCCAGCACCGGAGTGCGCCAGGGTGTCGCGGTCTCAGCCGGGGTATACCTGGCAAGGGACATGGTATTTGAACCACCGAACAGCATCTATCCGGTTACTTTAGCCGCGGTAGCCCGTGAAATGGCGACCAACCAGGAGCTGGAGTACCAGGAATTCGATGAAGTACAACTCAAAGAGATGGGAGCTGGCGCAATCGTTGCCGTCGGCCAGGGCAGTGTCAACCCGCCGCGCCTGGTGAGAATGACGTACACCCCGGTTGGAGAATCGCTGGCAACCATTGCATTCGTCGGCAAAGGCATTACCTTCGATACCGGAGGGATGAGCTTGAAGACCGGCGAGGGAATGGTCACCATGAAAACCGACATGGGCGGCTCGGCGGCTGTCCTCGGTGCGATGCGAGCTATTTCCGAACTTGATCTGCCATTCACCGTCCATGGCATCATCGCGGCAGCAGAGAACATGCCAAGTGACACCGCCTACCGCCCGAGCGATGTTCTGACCGCACTCAACAGCAAGACAATCGAGGTCATCTCAACCGATGCCGAAGGCAGGCTCGTCCTTGCTGACGCACTGGTCTACGCTGCTCAGCTTGGATCTGAAGAAATGATCGATCTGGCGACGCTAACCGGCGCGAAGGTTGTTGCGCTTGGTGAGCGGAGTGTTGCCGTCTTCAGCAACGACGATGAACTGGCTGACAATATCATCGCTGCCGGAAATCAGACCGGCGAGCTCTTCTGGCGTATGCCGCTCTGGGATGAAATGCGTCGCCAGCTCAGCAGTGAAACAGCTGACATGAAAAACACCGGTGGTCGGGCTGGCGGCGCGATAACGGCGGCACTGTTTCTTTCAGAGTTTGCCGAAGGTCGCAAGTGGGCACACCTTGATATTGCAGGGGCTGCCTGGTCCAGCTCGACCTCTGGATACACACCGAAAGGGGCTTCTGGCGTCGGCGTTCGCGCGCTGGTGAAATATCTGGAGAACAAACAGGCAGCGCTCTAGCCGACGAGCGCCTGCTTCCGTTCGGCCAGTTCGTTATAGACATCCAGAAGCCAGGGCACCATCTCTTCCGGGACGCCCGCTTCCTGGATGAACTGTTGAAGCTGGATAACCTGGGTTGTTGTATCGTAGTGACTATTCATCCAGACGAATTCAGCAAGGGCGACAGCCGATTGAAACTCCTGGTCGGTTTCAGCGGTCATCAGTAGCGGGGCGGCAAACTCAACAAAGAGCTGGCTTGCTGGATCAATCTCCGACTCGTCGCCTTCCAACGCGACGATCTGTTCAATTGCTTTGCGGGCTTCGGAGACCGACTCTCTCGGTCCCTGCTTAGAACGCTGGCGTGATTTCCGGGTCATACTCTCGGAGACCTTCCTCCGGTGCGATGAATCCTTTGCCTTCGAGATGACGCACGACTTCCAGAATGACATCGTCCGGTGTCGATGCCCCGGCAGTGATGCCAACATCGCCGGCGCCAACAAGCCATTGATCAAGAATGTCTTCCGGTCGCTCGATGTGATAGCTGGTGACCCCGAGTTGCTCGCCAACTTCGGCAAGCCGGGCAGTGTTTGACGATTTTTTGCCGCCAATCGCCAGGATCAGATCAACCTGCCGGGCAAGATCGTACAGAGCATTCTGCCTGGTCGAAGTTGGTTCGCAAATGGTGTTACAAATACGAAGCTCTCCACCTTCAGGGAGTACATAATTCGCCAGTTCACTGCAAAATTTAGTGAATTCGCCTGAATTTTTTGTTGTCTGGGACACTACCGCCACTTTTCGCGGTGGCATTGAAATTGCAGGGTCCTTGCCCCCGCGCGGGGCATCCCAGGGTAAATCCTTGATCTTCTTCGCCGCGTAGGCGCGACTTGTACCTGACCAGGCGATGATGCCGCGAACTTCTGGGTGGTAATGATCGCCATAGACAACGATGGTATAGCCCTGTTTCACCAGCTTCTGAGCAAGTCGCTGAACTTTCGTCACCAACGGGCAAGTTGTATCAATGAGCTCAACCTCATGCTCGGCGGCTTCAACCGCCATGTGAGGACCAGCTCCGTGGGCGGTTATGGCAACCCGCTTGAAACCGTCGGTGGCGGCTCTGGCAATCGTCTCGGACGTATCGACGCCCTGCACGCGGAGACGGCTTACTACCTGCGGGTTGTGAATAACGTCGCCGATTGTTGCGACTGGATCGTTCGGGTCGCCAGCGCTTTCGATAATGTCGAGTGCTCGCCGCACCCCCCAGCAATATCCCATCTCCTCCGCAAGAATAACTCTTCGAACTGTCATGAGTGCTCTAGTTGCCTTTCCCGGTTTGCTGAGTAGTCGTTAATCGTTCATGATCCTGAATCGAATTACCCGGTATCAGTACCGGATGATCGTCTGTCCGCTTGCACGCTGTTCATCGAAGGTATCAATGAGTCCCCAGTGCAACTCAAGTGGAATGGTGAGCGTATCTGGGTTGCCATCGCTCGTATAGAGTATACCCGGCTCTTCTTCCATGAAGCTGAACCACTTGTCTAGCTCTTCATCAAACGCTTGTATGCGAGGGATCGCATACGGGTCATACTCGGTGCTATAAATTGAGAACGCCGGATTTGCGCCAACGAGCAATACAGCCTGA
>CAZNYB010000016.1:0-1964 GCA_964577155.1 uncultured Thermomicrobiales bacterium
CGCTGAAATTCCGCATCCGGACGCTGGTTTGCACATGGCACACCCGTTGCTGGCTAGCGCAGGCGACGGCGACTCCGGTTATGACCTCATTCGTGTTGTTCCGCAGCGCCTGGAGCATCCGGCGTGCGTCGTCGCTATCCGCTGGCTTTCCGAGTATATTGCCTCGGAATACGACGATGGTATCCGCGGCCAGCACAATATCCGACGGATGGCGGGTTGAGATCACGACTGCTTTCTGCATGGCCAGGTCTCGTGCTATGCCGGCGGCATCATTCTCTCCATCGGGGACTGTTTCCTGGATATCTGCCGGTTCAATGGAAAACGAGAGGCCGATCGACTCAAGCAGTTCTTTGCGCCGGGGTGACGCTGACGCAAGGACGAAGTCCATCTCTTCAGTTACTCGAGCACCAGCGTGCTCACCGACTCGATGTGGTAGGTCTGAGGGAACATATCGAGCGGGGTGACATCTTTGAGTGTATAGCCGCCATCAACGAGGTAGCGAAGATCGCGGGCCAATGTTGCCGGGTTGCATGAGACGTAGATCAGTTTCGGCACGTGCTTTTCGATCAACGCTCGCAAGGTCCGCTTGTGGCAGCCCGGCCGTGGCGGATCCAGGATGACAGCGTCTGGTGTTACCTCAAGATTCCCAAGAATATTTTCAACTTTGCCGGCGTGGTACTCGATATTGTCATAGCCCTGGATATTGGCCATCGCGTCGGCTGTCGCGGAAGCCGACTCTTCAATAGCGACAATCCGTTCGACCTTGCTGGCGAGCAGCACTGCGAAGGTTCCAACTCCGGCATAGGCATCGACAAGTGTTTCCCCACCGTTGAGTTCCAACCGGTCCTCAACCAGTTCTGCCAGAACTTCTGCCTGCAGGGTGTTCGTCTGGAAGAAAGAGGATGCGTGGATCTGGAACCGGTGATCCTGAAGTGAGTCGTAGTAGTGATTCTTCTCACCTGGCAGCGACGGCTCGATTTCGCTCAAGTCAGGCTGCATCAGCAGGTCGTCCGTGTGGACCCCGTAACGAATCACAACCTGATGCAACTCAGGAACCTTGTCTTGCAACACCGCCAGTATTTCGTTGATTTTCGGGTGCATCAGCATGCATTGATCTATCCGAATGAATTCCCGGCCAGCAGATGCCCGGGAGATGAATCCAAGCTCACCGTTGTTGTTGGTCGAAAACCGGGCGTGGTTGCGATAGCCGAAAGCTTCAGGAGCGCCAATTGCCGGACTGACCGGCGCGTCATCAAATTTCCCGATTCTGCGGAGTTGCTCAACTACAACATGCTGTTTGAGCTCGACTTGCTTGCTGTATTCAATATGTTGCCACTGGCAGCCGCCGCAAACTCCGAAGTAGGGGCAAGGCGGTGTAATCCGGGAATCATCCGGTGTCAGCACTTCGACGACGCTGCCATCGCTGAACCGCCGCTTCTCATTATCGATCTGAACAATGACCTCTTCGCCGGGGATACCGAAGTCAGCAAAGATGACCCGGCCATCGTCACGGCCAATCGCCGCGCCTTCAAACGCCATGTCTTCCAGGGTTAGCCGTATCTGGTTTGTTGATGTTGTGGCTGTATCCGCCATCTTCACCTCACTGGCTGACAAGTGTAGGCGTGCCAGGTGGTTATGCCAACTGCTAACCGTGCCAGAAATTATGCTCCACCTCACAAATCCGGCTGTCGCCACTACCGTTCAGTTTTGTGGCGGAATCTTCGATAAACAAGATGATCAACGAAGAACCCGGTACAATTCATCTGCTCGTTTGTGCCTGGCAGATTGAGCTGGTTGAAAATTTTCATGCCAGCCAGGTGCGGTAAAACCTTTGCAGAATTGATGATGTGAATGAGATGTCCGGCGTTGACCACCCGATCTAAACAACCTGAGACCAACACCTGCTCAAGTCTTCAAGCTGGCAATATTCCGCGCTTGAGTCCGGCAGAAGCTGACCGTCTTTT